>DUQY01000058.1 GCA_012837565.1 Bacteroidales bacterium
AAATCAAAAAGAACATAACAAATTACGATGTGCATCTAACGACGCCCCAATAACGCCAACTTTTCACTATAAATTTGGAGTTATCTTCCTCTAAATTTAGAATTCCCTTTTAAAATCTTAGTGTGCTTCAAGCCAATTCTCTCCAGCCTTTAAATTTAATTCTATTGAAACTTTGTTCAGTGGTAGGGATTAGCTTATTCCTATATAGCTGATTTTGCACATTAATTTCATAAATATATTAATTATGAATTTAAAATTATTATCTTTGCAATGCAAACTATTATAAAACAATAGCTTGAGTTTTAAGGCATTGGATTTTAACATTATCAGTGTTTTTATATATAATAATCCAAATATAATAAAGTGATAGTTATGGAACAACCAATAAATAAAAAATGGGAAATAACAACAAATCGGTTTGTTGCTTTTATTGATATAATGGGTTTTAAGGATATGATTGCAAAAAAAACTCACAAAGAGATATATTCTATGCTTGAAGAGATATCTGATATTGGAAGATCTCTTGAAAATGCTTTAATCAATTATGGCAATAATATTAAAGTGTTTACATTTTCAGACTCAATAATAGTACTTTCAAAACGTGATGATGGAATTGCTACATTTGTAGATTTTAGCAATGCAGTTAGTAAAATTATTGGAACATCAATTTTTAATGGGATACCTATTAAAGGAGGATGTGCATACGGACTTATTAGCTATAATAAAGAGAAAAATATATTATGTGGTAAGGCTTTTGTTGATGCAATAAGTATGGAAGAAAATTTACATTATTATGGAATAGCATGTCACCATTCTATTGATAAATACTTTGAAGAACATAATCATTGTCATAAAGGAATGTTTCTTTATCAATCTAAGACAACATTAAAAAATTCAGATGTAACACATTATAATTTAGATTGGTTCAGTTCAGCCTGTGAAGCATTCTATGAGTCAAACAAAACATTTGAATATCGGGATAATCTAATTAAAGATAAAATTAATAATCTCTATTTACAAGTATCAGGAAAGCCAAGAAAATATATAGATAATACACTTTTAATGTATCAAAGATATTTAGATAAAGACCCATTATTTAGATCTTTTTAGTGTGCTTCGAGCCAGTTTTTGCCGGTGTTGGAATCAACTTCTCATGAACGTTGTTTAGCGGTAGGGCTTCTTCCATTTCTTTTTCTACTATTACTTTTACTTTTTCAAGCTCTGGATTATTAGCATCTAAGACACTTCAATTATGGAGATAAAAAAACTTACCAATAAAGAATTGATACTTGAGGTTCCAATAAATGATGAGAACCAAAGAATAGAGACTCTTCACTACGTGAGAAAAGACTAAATTAAAGAAATAAACTCCTGAAACATCGCATTAAAATCCTATCTCTTTATATCATTTTGCTGAGATGTGCATCTTAGCTTACTGTGATGTACATCTTAGCATCTTCCGATGTACATCTTAGCACGCTGTGATGTACATCTTAGCAAAATGAAACCAAGAAAGAAAAATTTGAAACAAAGGGTTAGGAATTTGAAACAGCGATTCAACAAATTAAAACGAAGAAATAGAGGAATAAACAGGTGTTTTATGCTAGGAAAATAACTTTAATTCGTTTTATTTCCGAATATTAGAATTTTTATTTGTATTTTTGCAGATTAATTACTAAATAAAAATATATGACATTTAAAGAATTGGGCATTAGTCCAGAGATCCTCAAAGCAATTGATGAGCTTGGCTTTGAAAATGCTATGCCCGTTCAAGCAGAAACCTTACCAATATTGCTTAATCAAGATGTGAATCTTGTTGCATTAGCCCAAACAGGTACAGGTAAAACAGCAGCCTTCGGGTTGCCAATGATCCAAAAGATGGATTACACTAATAAAGACACCGAAGTCTTAGTCCTTTGTCCGACAAGGGAACTTTGTATGCAAATAGCAAACGACTGTAAAAATTACGCAAAATATATAAATGGATGTACTATTCTTCCTGTCTACGGAGGCGCAAGCATAGATATTCAAATACGTGCTTTGAAAAGAGGAGTTAAAATGATAGTCGCTACTCCTGGTAGAATGAATGACCTTATTAATAGAGGTAGAGTAGATATTTCCAAAATCAAATATGTTGTCCTTGATGAGGCTGACGAAATGTTGGATATGGGATTCAAGGATGATTTAGATAATATTCTTAGTCAGGCTCCTGAAGAAAGAAATACTCTTTTATTTTCCGCAACAATGCCTAAAGATGTTGAGCGCATAGCTAACAACTATATGGCAGATGCTATTAGAATACAAATAGGAACAAGAAATCAAGGTTCAGATAGTGTTAGTCACTTTTATTACTTAGTGCAAGCAAAGGATAGATACTCAGCTCTTAAACGTATTGCTGACTATTATCCAAATATTTACGCTATTGTTTTCTGTAGAACAAAACTAGAAACTCAAGACGTTGCAGATAAATTAATCAGAGATGGTTATAATGCAGATAGTCTTCACGGAGATTTATCACAAGCTCAAAGAGACCATGTGATGAGTCGTTTCCGTCATAAAAATGTACAATTGCTTATTGCAACCGACGTGGCTGCAAGAGGATTGGACGTAAATGATTTAACTCACGTTATCAACTACAACCTTCCTGACGAATTAGAACAATATGTTCACCGTAGTGGAAGAACTGGTAGAGCTGATAAATTAGGAATGTCTATTGCTATTATCAATCTAAAAGAGAAGTATAAGATTAGAGACCTAGAACGTCAGATTAAACAAGAATTCACTAAGGTTCAAATACCAACAGGAAAAGAAGTTTGTACAAAACAACTTTTCAATATGATTGATAAGGTGGAGAATGTTGATGTGAACTATGCTGAAATTGAGACTTTCCTTCCAGATATTATGCAAAAATTAGAAGGAATGGATAAGGAAGAACTTATTCGTAAATTTGTATCCTTAGAATTTAATCGTTTCTTAGAATATTATAGAGGTGCTCCAGACTTAAATGTTGATGAATCAAGAGGTTCAAGAGACAGAGATGATAGAGGAGGAAGAGACGACAGAGGTAGAGGCAGAGACAGAGGTGATAGAGACAGAGGTGGCAGAGACGACAGAGATGGCGGTTATAAGGACGGAAATTTCAAACGTTTATTTATCAGCATGGGTCATAAAGATAAGGTTGTTCCTCAACGCCTAATTGGAATGATAAACGACTTTACTCAAGATAGAGACATTGAAATAGGTAAAATTGATATCTTAGATAATTTCTCTTATATTGAAGTAGGAGCAGATAAGGCAGATATTGTTATTGAAGCTTTTAAAGATCAATTTGTTCAAGGACGCCCAGTTACTGTTGAACCAGCAGAACCAAGAAATTCTTCTTCAAGAGACCGTGCTGGTTCAGACCGTCGTTCAGGTGGAAGATCATCTGGTGGTTCTGACAGAAGGTCATCAGGTTCTTCAGATAGAAGATCGGGTGGAAGATCAACTGGTTCTTCTGATAGAAGATCATCAGGCGGATCAGATAGAAGAAGAGATAGTCGTGGAGACTCATCATCGGACAGAAGATCAAGTGATCGTTCAGGCGATAGAAGAAGGTATTAATCCTAAAATAGTTTAGGGAAAATAAAATAGAATTGGAATGATTTTAGCACCATCATTATTGTCAGCTGACTTTGGCAATTTGAAAAAGGATATTGAATTAATAAATGAAAGTGAAGCAGATTGGTTTCATATTGATGTTATGGACGGAGTTTTCGTTCCTAACATTAGTTTTGGACAACCTGTGATAAAGTATATTAAAAAATACGCAAAGAAACCTCTTGATGTGCATCTTATGATTGTAGATCCTGACAGGTATTTTGAAGACTTTCAGAAAGTTGGTGCTGATATCATAACCATTCATTATGAAGCTTCCAGACATTTACATCGCAGCATATCTTCCATAAAAAGCTTGGGAATGAAAGCAGGAGTTGTTCTTAACCCTCACACCCCAATAAGCGTTTTAGAAGATGTAATTCAAGAATGCGACCTTGTTCTTTTGATGAGCGTTAATCCAGGATTTGGAGGACAAAGCTTTATTGAAAACACCTACAATAAGATTACACAACTTAAAGACTTAATAAATAGAAAATCTCCTAATTGCCTAATTGAAGTAGATGGAGGAGTAAGCCTTAAGAACTATAAAAAACTATTGGATTTTGGTGCTGACTGTTTGGTTGCAGGCAATGCAATCTTCGGCTCAGAGGATCCAATTAAAACCATAAAAGAATTTAAGAACTAATTCTTTATGTTTAATATATTTAAAAGTAAGAGAAAAGAATTAAGTGAAGATATAGATTTATCTGTACTAGTAACTGATATTCATTCTCATTTTATTCCTGGTATTGATGACGGATCCAAATCAATGGAAGAGTCAATCTTTCTTCTAAAACAAATGGAAGAGTTTGGCTATAAAAAAGTTATCACAACACCCCATGTATATTATAATAGCTTTCCAGAAGGAATTGATATATTAGACCAAAAGGTAGAAGAGCTAAGAAGAAATGCAAAGTTTAATGGTATTAAGCTCCAAATTGAAGTTGGAGGCGAATACTTATTAGATGACGACATTAAAGAGAGAATCAAAAACAATCAAATCAAGACTTTTTCAGATAATTACATGTTAATTGAATTTCCAATGACAACAGAGCCTATGGCTTATGAGAATTGGTTATTTGACTTGCAATTAGCTGGCTATAATCTTGTTCTTGCACATCCAGAACGGTTTCTTTATTTCTATGAAGATAAGAAAAAATACGTATCATTAAAAGATAGGGGCATATTATTTCAAATGAATATAGGTTCTCTGTCTGGATATTATGGTCCTAAGGTAAAGGAGGTGGCTGAGTATTTGATAAAAGAAAACATGATTGATTTAATTGGTTCTGATTGTCATGGACAGCGCCATATCGATGCCATGAAAAGCACTCTTCGATCTCCACTACTAAAACAATTAATAGATTCAGGTAAATTGATAAACAATAAATTATAGATTATGAATGCATTATTTGCTATATCCCCTATTGATGGAAGATACAGAAAACAAGTTGAGCCACTGGCTAATTATTTTTCCGAAAAGGCATTAATTAATTATAGAACTCGCATTGAAATAGAATATTTTATTGCTTTATGTAATATACCTCTTGATGGATTAATTGATTTTGATAAAAACAACTTCGAAACACTAAGAGATATTTATAGAAACTTCTCTGAAACAGATGCACAAGAGGTTAAAGATATTGAAAAAATAACAAACCATGATGTTAAAGCTGTTGAATACTTTATTAAAAAGAAATTCTCTCTCCTTGGGCTTGAGAAATGGAATGAGTTTATTCATTTTGGCTTAACATCACAAGACATTAATAATACTGCCGTTCCTTTAAGCATAAAAGAATGTCAAGAGGACGTTTATTTGCCTTTAATAAATGATGTTATAGAGCTTTTGGACGAAAAAATACTAGAATGGGAAGGAGTTCCTATGCTTGCTCACACTCATGGACAGCCAGCCTCTCCAACCATGCTTTCAAAAGAAATAAAAGTATTTACCTATCGCCTAAAACAACAACTAGCATATTTCGCTCTAATTCCATTTGAGGCAAAGTTTGGAGGAGCAACAGGTAATTTCAATGCTCATAAGGTTACTTTCCCAACAACTAATTGGGTTTTATTTGCAGATAGTTTTTGTTCTGACTTAGGACTTGACCGCCAAACATACACAACCCAAATTGAGAACTACGATAATATGGGTGCTTACTTCGATGCCATTAAAAGGTTAAACGTTATTCTAATGGATTTCTGTAAGGATATGTGGGCTTATGTGTCTATGGAGTATTTCAAACAAAAAATTAAGGAGGGTGAAGTAGGTTCTTCTGCTATGCCTCATAAGGTTAATCCTATAGATTTTGAAAATGCTGAAGGAAACTTAGGCATGGCGAATGCAATGTTTGAACATCTATCATCTAAACTTCCTATTTCTCGACTTCAGAGAGACTTAACAGATTCAACCGTTACAAGAAATATTGGTGTTCCAATAGCACATACAATAATAGCTTTAAACTCAATAATCAAAGGAGTAAATAAATTATTACTTAATAAGCCAGCACTAGAAAGAGACTTGAATAATAATTGGCCTGTTGTTGCAGAAGCACTTCAATCAATTCTTCGTTCAATTGGATATAAAAATGCTTATGAAGTTCTTAAGGACTTGACAAGAACCAACACAGAGGTAAATGCAGAAACCATTGCTAAGTTTGTTGATGGACTTGATGTAAGTGAAGAGATTAAACAAAGAATGAAGGCTATCACCCCAATGAATTACGTTGGCATTTATTAATAGTTTACAAGCAAAATGAGGAAATACTTTAATTGGATATTTGCAAAGCCATATATTATACATATTATTATATATTTTATTTTGGTCTGCCTTGCAACTATTTTCTCAATTGCATCCATTCTTTCTGCTTCAAACTTCCTAAGTGTACTTTTCGAAGAGGGTATAACAAATAATGTTGTTGCAAATCCTTCTTTCTTAGATGAGGCATTAAATAATATATATGCAAGTATTATTGCCTTCGGAAAAGAGAAAGCATTGTTTATATTTGGGTCGCTAATCTTTATTATCTATTTCTTTAAAGACGTTTTCACCTATCTTGCATCATATATCATTGCATCAGTAAGAAATAGGATGTTAAGGAATATTAGAAACAAGCTATTCCGAAAATATGTTTCCCTACCCCTTTCATATATCAATACTCACAGAAAAGGAGATCTTATTTCAAGAATAAGTAGTGATGTTATAGAGTATGACGAAAATGTTCTGAAATCAATAATCTCACTATTTTCAGCAATAATAACTGTTTTACTTTATTTTATAGTTCTTATATACATTGACTACCAACTAACTCTTACTGTTTTATTAGTTTTTCCAATAGTTTCTGGCTTAGTGTCTTTAGTAAGTAGAAATCTTAGAAGTAGCTCAAAGCACCTTCAACAAAAGAATTCAAACCTTATTTCAATAATTGAACAAACCATTTCAGGGTTGAGGATAATTAAATCACATACTGCAATTGAAATGATGAATGAAAGATTTATTAGCTTCAATGCATCCTATACTCGATTAAGAAATGGTATATATAGGAAAGTAGATTTAGCCTCTCCAATGAGTGAGTTTTTTGGAAATTCAATGCTAATAGGGCTTTTACTTTTCGGCTCATCAAGTGTACTTTCTATCACACCAACTCTTAGTCCAGAGCTATTTATTGTATATTTAGTTCTATTCACACTTATCATTAAACCTGCAAAGGATATCCCGACCTCTTTTTTTAACATTAAGAAAGGTAGGGCTTCAATTGATAGAATTGTTGATATACTTGAAATAGAAAACAATATAAAAGAACCTATAAATCCTACTGCTTTCCCAGACTTAAAGAAAGGAATAATATTTAATAATGTATCATTCTCTTATATTGATGAGCCTGTCCTAAAAAATATTGATATAGTATTTGAAAAAGGAAAGACAACAGCTATTGTTGGAGCTTCAGGAAGTGGGAAAAGTACTTTGATTGACCTTATTCCAAAATTCTACGAGCCAAGTCAAGGAGAGATATTATTTGATAATATAAGTTCTAGTGATATTCACTCCAAAGAAATTAGGAACCAAATCTCAATAGTAACTCAAGATACAATTCTTTTCAACGACACAATATTCAATAATATAACCTTTGGATTTAATAACTACAGTATAGAGCAGGTTGAGAATGCAGCAAAGATTGCAAACGCTCATGAGTTTATTGAAATCTTACCAGAGGGCTATAATACTGTAATTGGTGATAGAGGCTCTACACTATCGGGAGGTCAAAGGCAGAGGTTAAGTATAGCAAGGGCTATATTAAAGAATTCAGAGATACTAATTCTTGATGAAGCAACCTCAGCATTAGATACCGAGAATGAAAGACTAGTCCAAGATGCAATTTCAAAAATAACCTTTGGAAAGACTTCGATAATAATAGCTCACCGCCTTTCAACTATTGTAAATGCAGACAAAATAATAGTTTTAGATAAGGGAGAAATCAAAGAAAGAGGGACTCATAAAGAACTTATTGCAATAAACGGCATATATTCCAAGTTATGTAAGATGCAGGAAGTATAGCATTTAACTCATAAAACTACTATGAAAAATATATTATTTGTATGTCTGGGTAATATTTGTCGCTCAGCAGCAGCAGAGGCTGTAATGAAAAAACTAATTGAAGAGAAAGACCTATCTAAAGAATATTTTATTGACTCGGCAGGCACGGCAGACTATCATGAGGGAGGAGAAGCAGATCCAAGAATGATTAGCCATTCTTTAAAAAGAGGATTTGATATTACCAGCATCTCAAGGCCTATCAACAAACAAGACTATTACGATTTTGATTTAATAGTTTTAATGGACAAGGAGAACTTTCGTAATGTAAGTAATTTATGCCCTGAAGAAAACCTATTAGGAAAGATTAGATATATGTCAGACTTCTTTACCGAACATAACGACAAGATAGTTCCTGACCCTTATTTTGGAGGAAGTAAAGGCTTCGAATATGTTTTAGACCTTTTAGAAGATGGCTGTAAAGAGCTATTATCACAATTAATCAAGAAAGATATATAATAACAAGGTTTCTTGCAATTCTTTCCATCCTATTTACTAGGGCTTTTACCTTCTTAGTTTTTTCATATATAATTACTTATTCAAAACTCTTAATCCAAATAAACTTTATCAATAGGCTGAAAAAGGAGTTTAAATTTGGATAGGTATCCTTTTTAGTGTATTTTTGCAAGTTACAATTCAATTTAGTGTTCAATATATGGTTGAAAATATGTCAATTAACAGAAAGACACAGGAGCTGAAAGCAAGAATGCAGTCTTTACTTCAAGGTGGTGGTGAAAAAGCGATGGAGAAGCAAAAGGCTACTGGTAAGCTTACAGCAAGAGAAAGAATCTTAGAGTTACTAGACGAGGGTTCTTTCCACGAATACGATCTTTTTATCCAACACTCAGGTAAAGATTTTGATATGGATAAGAAAATTCTTCCTGGTGACGGGGTCGTTACAGGTACAGGAACGATAAATGGTTATCCAATTTGTATTTATGCTCAGGATTTCACCGTTGCAGGTGGTTCATTAGGTTATATGCATGCTAAAAAGATATGCAAGATAATGGATCACGCAATGAAGTTTAAGGTTCCTATCATAGGAATCAATGACTCTGGCGGTGCTCGTATTCAAGAAGGTGTTAATGCTTTGGCTGGTTATGGT
Source organism: Bacteroidales bacterium (assembly GCA_012837565.1). Classification (GTDB taxonomy): domain Bacteria; phylum Bacteroidota; class Bacteroidia; order Bacteroidales; family P3; genus UBA10566. The sequence continues at coordinate 9,330 of DUQY01000058.1, forward strand.
GAGATATTTTACCGTAACACTATGGCATCAGGTGTTATTCCTCAAATATCAGTTATACTTGGTCCTTGTGCAGGTGGTGCGGTTTATTCGCCAGCCCTAACAGACTTTGTTTTCGTAGTAGATAAGATTTCTAAAATGTTTATTACAGGACCTGATGTGATAAGAACAGTTTTAGGAGAAGAAATATCGCAAGAAGACCTTGGTGGAGCAAGAGTTCATGCTGAGATTTCTGGTAATGCACATTTCTTTGCAGAAAGTGAAATGGAATGCTTTGATCAAATTAAAGCTCTCTTCACTTATATACCTTGGAACAATACCAAGAAAGCCGAGAAGTTTGCAATGAAGAGACCAAAAACAAAAGATTATAAGATTAATCAAATATTCCCAACAGACCCAGCAAAACCTTATGATGTTAGGCTTATCATTAAAGCTATTGCAGATAATTCAGACTTCTTAGAAGTTCATGAGCTATTTGCAAAAAATATTGTTGTAGGATTTGCACGTATTAATGGAGACACAGTGGGCTGTGTTGCAAATCAACCAATGGAAATGGCTGGGGTTTTAGATTGTAACTCATCTGACAAGGCTGCAAGATTTATTCTTTTCTGCGATGCTTTCCAAATTCCTTTAGTAACATTTGAAGACCTTCCTGGCTACCTTCCTGGCGTTGACCAAGAGCATGCAGGAGTTATTCGTCATGGAGCTAAAATCCTTTATGCGTTCTCTGAAGCAACAGTTCCTAAGTTAACTGTTATTCTAAGAAAGGCTTACGGAGGAGGATACATTGCTATGTGTTCAAATCACTTAAAGGCAGACTTTGTTTTTGCATGGCCAACAGCCGAAATTGCAGTTATGGGACCAGAGGGTGCAGCAAACATTATTTTCAAATCTGAAATTTTGGAAGCAGAAGACCCAGATGCAATGCGTAAGGTGAAAATACAGGAGTATAGAGAGAAGTTTGCCAACCCTTATGTTGCTGCTTCTTATGGTTATGTTGATGCTGTAATTCAGCCAAATGAAACACGTAAATATTTAATTCATGCTCTTGAAATGACAAAGAGTAAGGT
>DUQY01000059.1 GCA_012837565.1 Bacteroidales bacterium
GATTGAAGCAAATTGAGGACAATCAAGGTAAGGTCTTTGTTTCGGAAGGAATTGAGGCTAACTACTATGATATTATTAACTATGGAGTTTTTGCTCTTATTAAAATCAAATGATAAAAATATAAAAAAATTATGAAGTACTTAGGACGTTTATTTAGAATTATTGTTGGATTAGTATTTATTTTTTCTGGGTTTGTAAAGTCTGTCGATCCTTATGGTACGGCTTACAAGATTTCAGAATACTTAGGTGTTTTTGGTTTTACCGACCTTTTAAATGCCATACCTTGGATGCCTATTGTGGTATCTATTATACTATGTACTTTTGAGTTAATAGTTGGTATACTTTTGGTTTCAGGTTTTTTCAAAAAGACTACAAATTGGATAGCAGGACTTATGATGTTGTTTTTCACCATCCTAACTCTTATTGATGCTCTGACTAATAAGGTTTCTGACTGTGGTTGTTTTGGAGATGCAATAGTACTTACTAACTGGCAAACATTTTGGAAAAACATAGCTCTCGATATTCTGCTTATTCTTACTTATTTGTTAGATAAGGTTAGGTTCCCATCTCTAATTAACCGTAAGTTAGGGTTTGGTGTAATGGGTGTTTTGATATTTTTGGCTATTGGTTTTTCGGTTTTCAATGCTATGTATGAGCCAATAATTGATTTTAGAGCTTGGAAAGAAGGTAGTAGAATGGTTCCAAAGCCTGAGGATCAGAAGCCACCAGTTAGTTATGCTCTTTACAAAAACAATCAAACCAACCAAGAAAGAGAATTTGGTATGGATGAGCTTATGAAGATTTATGAGGATGAGCCAGACTTTGCAGATAATTGGACTTTTATTAACAGCAGGGTTATTAATACTAATACTGTTGCTGCTGATGGTTTTTCCATGCTTAATGTGATGACTGATGAGGATGAGTCCTTTGAGGTATTGTCTCATCCTGGGGTTAGCTTTATCTTTACAATAGTAGACTTGGATTCTCCTTCTAAGAAATCAATTAAAAAGGTTGCTGAATTTGAGAAAAAAGCAGCTGAATTTGGCTATCAAACAGTTATTATTACTTCTTCATCTGTTAAAAAATGGGCAGAGTTTACCGAAAAGCATAATTGGAAAGATGTTATAACTTATTCGACCGACGACAAAGCTATTGAAACCATGATGCGTTCTAATCCTGGTGTTGTTATGATGAAGGATGGTGTTGTTCTGAAGAAATGGTCTTGGAGATTATTGCCAGAGTTTTCTGAACTAAATATTCAAAAGCCAGTTTAATGTTAGACTTTATATTAAAAAGAATAGGGTATGGTTTTCTTGTACTACTTGGAGTTATAACCCTTGTGTTCTTTTTATTTAATGTCTTACCTGGTGACCCTGCTCGTATGATGCTTGGTCAGAGGGCAGATCAGGAAAGTGTTGAGATAATTCAAAAAGATTTAGGACTTGATAAGCCAATCCTAACTCAGTACCTATACTATTTAAATGATTTGTCGCCAATCTCTTTTCATAAGAGTGCAATTGGCAAATCAAGATACTTAGATCCTGCAAAATACTCTTTCTTAAAAATATATGGTGGAAAAGAGAATGTTGTTGTTCTTAAGAAACCATATCTTAGACGGAGTTATCAGTCCAAAAGGCAAGTGACAGATATTCTTTTTGAGGCTTTCCCCAATACTATGTTACTTGCATTAGTTAGTATGAGCTTTGCTTTTGTTGTAGGGGTTACATTGGGCAGTCTTTCTGCAATTTTCAAGGATAGCTGGTTTGATAGGATTAATCTAAGTGTAATTGTTTTGGGAATGTCGCTTCCCTCATTTTTTGCAGCCATTATCTTTGCTTGGTTTTTTGCTTATGTTCTTGCTCCCTACACAGGGCTTTCTATGTTTGGGAGTCTTTATTCGGTAGATAGTTTAGGAAGAGGTGAGTATATTGACCTTAAAAATATAATTCTGCCAGCCTTTACATTGGGCATAAGACCACTTGCGGTTATATCCGAACTAACAAAGAGTTCATTATTAGATGTACTTTCTCAAGACTATATTAGAACTGCAAGAGCTAAGGGGTTGTCAAAATATCAAGTCCTTAGACGTCACGCACTTAAAAACTCAATGAACCCTGTTATTACATCGGTTTCAGGCTGGTTTGCATCGCTTATGGCAGGTGCAGTATTTGTTGAATATATCTTTGACTGGAAAGGAGTAGGGGTTGTAATTGTTGATGGATTAGAGAAGTATGATTTCCCTGTTGTTATGGGGGCTCTTTTGATTATTTGTGTTTTATTAGTTATGATTAACATTGTGGTTGATATACTCTATGGAATTTTAGATCCAAGAGTAAGGA
>DUQY01000326.1 GCA_012837565.1 Bacteroidales bacterium
AGTCGCGGAAGCCTACGAATACATGGACAAGAAGATCCTCACCAATGCAACAGAGGTATTCGTCTCATATGTGGCGCTCCCGAAGCTCCCAAGCGACATGACACCGCTTCTGAGCGACATGGTGGTGAGACAGCTTGCCTATCTCATCAGCATCCCGATGGTCAAGAACGATGCAATCAGCAACAGGATCTACAGCGAGTTCCAGCAACTCCATGCAATGGCCATGACGAGGGAAGGGATCGCACAGCATGAGGAAGACAACGCGATAGGATGGTACGACGAGAGCCGTTGACCGTCCTGTTTGACATAGGAGAGGAGCATCGTGGCAGACTACTCTGTTTTACAGAACAATTTCATAAGCGGGGAGATTGACCCCATGCTTGAGGGCCGGCTGGACAGCGTTAAGTACCAGACCGGCCTCAGGTTGTGTCAGAACGTACTGCCGACAATCTATGGAGCACTGGTGAAGCGACCAGGTACACGATACCTGGCAAGCGTGGGGTCCCTCATCACAAAGGCACGCATTGTGCTGTTCGATGGTGGTGATGACAACAGGTACATCGTGGAATTCACCAACAACAGGATGCGGTTCTATGCAATGGACGGTTCACTGGTACTGCACTCTGGATCCACCCATGAGATTGCAACAACCTACACCGATGCACAGCTGGACGACCTCTCCTGCGTGATGAACAAGGGAGTGCTCTACATCGTGCATCCATCGCACAAGCCGGCCAAGCTGGAAAAGACACCCACTCCCCCATTCACCCTGACAGAGCTCACCTTCACCGGTGGCATGACCTTCTCTGAAGCAGGCGACTATCCATCCACACAGGCATTCAAGGGTGGCCGGTGGTATCTTGCAGGAACAACGAACAACCCGAACACCATCTATGCTTCCAGGAGCCCTGATGAGACCGGAGACCGGTTCCTCAACTTCACCTTCAGTGAGTCAATAGACAATGTAGAGACGGTCCTGCCAGACCATGCATTCTTCCTTCAGGAGACAGACATGCACGGCTCCAGGATAAACTGGATGATCAACCAGAAACGAATCATCGTGGGAGCCGGAAGGTCCATATGGATGGACAGCGGTGAAATGGCAACGCCATCCACATTCGATATGAACGTAACACTCAATACAGGGGCCAGCAAGGTACGCCCTCAGGCATACCAGGGCTTTGTGATCTACGCAGGAACCGGTGGAAAGACGCTGAACATCATCCAGTACAGCCAGGACAGCGGCGGATATGTGGGAACCGAGCTCAGCATGACTGCCAGGCACCTGCTCACTGCAGGCATCAAGGAATTCACTGTTACCGAGACGCAGATAGGGGCAGTCATATGGGTGTTGCTGGAAAATGGATCCCTGCTCTCCTGTTCGCTGGACATAGGCAACAGCGTCATAGGCTGGGCACGACATCCGCTTGGATACGGACAGGATCAGAACGAGATGGTTGTACAGAGCATTGATGTGGTCCCGGGATCGGAGGATGAATACGACAAGTTGCTCCTGGTGGTGAGACGCTCAGGAGCGCTTTTCCTGGAATCACTGTCCATCACAATCCCAGATACGCTCCTGCAGGACTCTGCCTCCCCTGCATACATAGACTGCCACAGCTACCACTACAGCGTAGCAGGGACCGACAATGTGAACGTTCCATACCTTGGAGGAGAGATGGTTGATGCAATCGCTGACCAGGCAGTCCTTCCTGTACAAGAGGTATCTCCCTTAGGTGATGTCACCTATGACCGCACTTTCATGAGGATAAACATAGGCTTCCCCATTGAGGCAAAGGTCACCATCCTGCGACCGGAGCTTCCTTCGAACGGGACCAGCATCGGCAAGAGA
>DUQY01000060.1 GCA_012837565.1 Bacteroidales bacterium
TATTATTAGGGTCTAGTTCAATGACTTTTGAGAAGTCATCTAAGGCTTTTTCTTTCTCTTCTTTACGAAGATACATTATCCCTCTAAACTTATAAGCCAATAGAGAACTAGGATTTAATCTAAGGAATTTAGTCCATAATACAATAGCTTTATCACTATCTACTTCAACTAAAACCTCATCAAGTAGGCGGTATAACTCCTTCACTTTTTCCGAACCTTCACCAAAGGGTTTTCCTAAATCATCCATATTGCAAAACTTACATGTAAATACTACTAATTAATATCAAGGGACAAAACTAATGAATATTTCTTTAATAAAGTGGGATTGATGATTATATTTCGTCTAGCTCTTCTGCTTTATTATAGTCGGCCTCTGCCTTTTCCTTTTCGTTGATTTGTGAATAGAACTCAGCTCTGCAAAAATAAAAATCTGCATTTTCTGGGTCTAATTCTATTGCTTTATTATAGTCAGCTAAGGCCTCTTTATGTGTTGCCTTGTTTTCTGAGTATATTTCGGCTCTAAAAAAATAAGCAAAGGGATCGCATGGGGTTAGTTCTATTATCTTTGTGTGGTCAGCTAAGGCTTCTTTCATTTTTCCTTCTTTTTCCAAAAAAAGGCTTGCTCTTGCATAATAGGCTTCTACAAACTGAGGTTTTACTGTGATTATATTAGATAATAGTTCGATAGCTTTGATAAAGTCTTTTTCTTCTAAGGCTTCGTGAACTAACTCTTTTAACCTTAAGTGCCTATCTACTAACTTCATTGCATAGTGCGGTATGTCGGCCTCGTAAAAAACTTCGCCGTATTTCTCAAAGCTTAATCGTTCGTAAAGTGGAATGGCAAGAAGTTGGGAGTGGAGGATTATTGGCTTGGTGGTTATTAGTTTGAGGTCATCCAGTGCACAATTCATTAATTTCTCTCCATAGCCTTTGTTCCTATATTCTTTTAGGACTGATACTCGTTCAATTTTGATTACATCTCCTAAATCTCTCCATCTCATTGTTCCAACTGGGATATCTTGGTCATTGTAGGCTATGTAGTTTTCTGACTCCTCTTCATCCCAATCTTCTTCATAGGGTACGTTTTGTTCTAATACGAAAACTTGCATACGTATTTCTTTTACGATAGCCATTTTCTCTTTGTCGGTGGTCTTAACGTGTTCTACTTTCATTTGATTTTCCAAATATTGTTTTATGTGACAGTATTGCCATAAATACACTTCTGCCTAGGAGGTAGGTGATAAAGGATATCCAAAGTGCTGTATTTCCGAGCATAGGTTCGAGCAAAAGGTATAATATGAAAAACGAAGCTGTGGCTATAAATATTGCATTTCTCATGATTACAGTTTTGGTCATTCCTATTAGTATTCCGTCATAGAGGAAGGCTACAAAGCCAGTTAATGGGATAAGTAGTACCCAGACCATATATGGTTTGGTTGCTTCTAATACATGTTTCTGGTTGGTAAGTAGCCCTATAAGGTTATGCCCGAAGAAAAAATAGAGTATCATAAAGACTATGCTTATTCCCAAGCCCCATATAAGGATATATTTAACGCTTTTCTTTAAGTTATTTTGGTCTTTAGCTCCGTAATATCTGCCACATAGGGATTCGGATGCATAAGCAAAGCCGTCCATAAAATAGGAGAAAAGTGTGAAGAGTTGCATTAGGATTGCATTGACTGCCAATATGGGGTATTCCATTTTGGAGGATGCTATGGTGAAATATGTGGTTACTAGTATTAGGCAGGTAGTTCTTAGGAATATATCGGAATTAACTTTAAAGAATTCTTTCATCTTTATGATATCAAGGCTTGCTTTTAGGTTAAAGTATTTCTTCAGCTTAGAATATCTAGCAAACCATATAAATATAACTGCTATCAAGCCTATATATTGAGAAATTACTGTTCCTAGTGCTACTCCTTCTATTTTCATATTTAATTGGAATACAAAGAAAAGGCTTAGTATTATGTTCATTACATTTATTAGGATTGCAATATACATTGGGGTTTTGGAGTCTTGCATTCCTATTAGCCATCCTTTTATTGCATACATTCCAAGTGTTGCTGGTGCTGCCCATACTACAATTAGGAAATATCTTATGGCAAGGTCTAGAACTTGGTTCTTGTTTTCAATAAAGTGTTTTGCTGCAAGTGCTATTGGGTACTGTAATAGGATTAGGAAGAAAGATATTATAAGAGCTATAAGTAATGCTCTTGTTAAGATATTCATTGATTCCTTTAAGTCTCTTTTGCCATAGGATTGTGCAGTGAATCCACTTGTTCCCATGCGTAAGAATCCGAAGTTCCAATAGATGAAATTGATTATCATTGTGCCTACTGCTATGGCTCCGATATAGTCGAGATTTGAGCCTTGGGTGTCGAGATGTCCTACAATTGCAGTATCAACAAGTCCAAGCAAAGGGACTGTTATATTGGTTATTATATTTGGGAGGGCTAAGCTTAGTATTCGCTTATTCATTTGCTGAGTCGGTGGTGGTTTTCTTAACACCTAATAGTCTTTTGAAATAGGTTAGATGCCAGAATATATGAATTACAGCAACTAGGGTCATTGCTATTCCAAATTCTACGTGGAGCTTAAGGTTAAGAAGGTATAGGGATTTGAGAACACCGTAGTTAATTTGAATAACTAGGAAGAATCCTAATAGGCAAGACATTAAAAAGGTTATAAGGAGTATTAAGTTCCAAATCTTTCTATGGGTAATTCTTTTTATTCTGTCTGCTCTAACAAGCATCATGGTTAAGATATAAGCTAATAATGTTATGGATGTTATTCCTACTAATCTGTATGGCTTATCAGTTTTAACTTCATCAGCGGTTTCAATATCATCTTCGTCGTCTATATTATTTCTATTACGTTTCGAGTTAAGGTTCTCGTGATTGACAATTGATACCACAACTGCTTCTACAATAGTATCCTCACCGTCAATAA
>DUQY01000061.1 GCA_012837565.1 Bacteroidales bacterium
AACCAGTTCCTTATTATCTCTTTTCCGCAATTTGTGATTATTGATTCTGGATGAAACTGAACTCCATCAATCTTATACTTTCTGTGAAATACTGACATAATGTTATTGTCTTCATCAGTGGAGCTGATTTCTAAACCTTCTCCTAATTTGTCAATTGTCCAAGAATGATATCTTCCAACCTCAATTTCCTTATTTATATCTTTAAATAGAATATCTCTATTATTAATATTCTTAAGTATTGAGTGATGTCCATGTTTTGGAAAACTAAGCTTTCTTATACTTCCACCAAAATACTCATTAATTGCTTGGTGTCCTAAACAAACGCCTAATATTGAATGAGTTTTATGGCTTAGGTCTATTATTTTCAATAAGTCATTTGAAAGCCTTGGAACGCTGGGACCAGGGGATAAAAGTATATATTCAAACTTAGGGAGTAAATCAAAGTCTATTTCATCGTTTTTCATTATGGTATAATCCACGTCATCGAATTCCTCCAATAAACCTATCAAGTTGTAAACGAATGAGTCGTAATTATCTATTACTAAAACGTGTTTCATAAATTATTATAAATTAGACTTGCAAAGATATGAATTAATGTCTAATGATGTACTTTTGCAAATATGTTAAATAAGGATAGGATTATTGAAAAGATGAATAGGCTAGGAAAGGACAAGACTCCCTTCCTTTTTCTTATTGATTTCGAAGGAGAGAATGGTTATATTATTGAAAACCCATTTATGCAAAGAGATATTCTTTTTAGTCTAAATTCTATTTCTAATTCACCCGAATATTCCCAAATCAAAAGCTCAACTAACCCCATAATAAAACCTTATCCAAAGTCATTTGAAGATTATAATAATCAATTTGAAATTGTTCATCAAGGTTTTATGAATGGCGATAGCTTCCTTGCTAACTTAACCATTAAGACAAAAATTGATATCAATCTAAGCTTAGAAGAGATTTTTCATAGGGCTAATTCAAAGTATAAACTATATATTAAGGATAAGCTTGTGAGTTTTTCGCCTGAGTGTTTTGTGAAGATAATAGATAATAAGATTTCAACCTATCCTATGAAAGGAACGATTGATGCTTCTATCCCAAATGCTGAAAAGGTGATTTTAAACGATTATAAGGAAACCTGTGAGCATAATACTATTGTTGACCTTATGAGGAATGATTTGAATATGATATCCTCAAATGTAAGGGTTGAAAGGTTTAGGTATATAGATGAGCTAAAGACAAGTAGGGGAGGGATATTACAAGTGAGTTCCGAAATAGTAGGAGATTTAGATAATGATTTCAATTCCAAATTAGGCGATATAATCTTTAAACTTCTTCCTGCTGGCTCAATTTCTGGAGCTCCCAAGCTCTCAACAATTAATATAATTAGAAATTCTGAGAAAGAGAAAAGGGGGTGCTATACAGGTGTTTTTGGTTTATTTAATGGAAAGGATTTAGATTCTGCTGTGATTATCAGATATATTGAGAAAGAAGATGATAATTATTATTTTAGAAGTGGGGGAGGTCTTACTATAAATAGCAATCCTAAGGAGGAATATAAAGAGGCAATTAATAAGATTTATCTTCCATTCTAATGAATAAAGAAAGATTTATAGAAAGCATAAGAGTAGAAAATAGAGTTTTGCAAAACCTTAAACTCCATCAGCAAAGAGTTAATGAAACTTCCAAGACATTCTCGTTTAATAAGACCTTAGACCTAAGTAGTATTACATTAAGTAAGGTTAATGATGATGATATTTATAAGTTTAGGGTCTTATATTCAGGCAATGATTATTCTGTGGAAATATCAAGGTATAAGCCAAGAGAAATAAAGAGTTTAAAGTTAGTCTACGATAATGATATAATTTACGACCATAAGTTTGAGAATAGAGATGCTTTGAATGATTTATTTGAGAAAAGGGGTGATTCTTCTGATATACTAATTGTAAAAAATGGCTTTATAACAGATAGTTCTTATTCAAATATTGTCCTTTTTGATGGAGAGGATTATCTCACGCCAAGCACCTTCCTTTTAAATGGAACAATGAGACAAAGACTTTTGGATGAGAAAAGGATAAAAGAAAGAGAAATTAAAGTTGAGGACTTGAAAAATTACAAGAGGATATTCCTAATAAATGCCCT
>DUQY01000062.1 GCA_012837565.1 Bacteroidales bacterium
ACATTTTTTCTAATGAAATATAAACTCTTACGATGTAATAATTATTTATTTGCACATAATTTATTATTTATTATTTATTAAACTAGTGGCTTAAAGCCAATTAACATACTTTAGTAAAGAAATCTCTTTCTATATCTTTATTCTATTTTTCTCTTTCTTGCTTTTAAATTCCTATATCTTCGTTTTAAATTTTTCTTTCTTCGTTTCATTTTGCTGTGATGTACATCTTAGCTTACTGCGATGTACATCTTAGCGTCTTCCGATGTACATCTTAGCAGCGTGCGATGTACATCGGAGTGATTTCTTTCTTTGTTTGAGGAATTTCTTTCAGCATTTTAGTGTTTTATATCTTGATAATAGGGAATAAGGATGGTGATAAAATTAAATTATACTATTAATTATAGTCTTAAAGGAATATTTGCTAACTTTGGAGGTTGAAATTAGAGATTAAAAGTTATTAATAATAAAGATATTTTAGATGTTAGTTGTTCAGAATGCTATTGTAAGTGAAGATATTAAGTATATAAAGTTTTGCTGTGATCTTCAAAAATGTAAGGGAAGTTGTTGTGTTGAGGGAGATGCTGGAGCACCGCTTGAGAGGGAGGAAGTGAAGATTCTAAAGAAATTGTTACCGAAAGTCAAACCTTATCTTACAGAGAAGGGAATAATAGAAATTGAAAAGAATGGTGTGTCGGATATAGATTTTACTGGCGGTTTATGTACTAGATTAATTGAAGGGAAGGATTGTGTGTTCTTATCCTATGATGGAGATATAGCAAAATGTGCTATTGAGAGAGCTTATGAGGATGGGAAAGTAGATTTCCAGAAGCCAATCTCTTGCCACCTCTATCCAATAAGGATTGAAAACTATGGTGAGTTCATTGCTGTTAACTATCATGCTTGGGATGTTTGTAAGCCTGCATTGGTTCAAGGAGAAATTATTGACCTACCTCTATATAAGATGCTAAAGACTCCACTTATTAGAAGATTTGGAGAAAAATGGTACCAAGAATTAATTGTGGAAATTGAAGAGAATTGCTTTGATTAGTCGAAGTCTTTTTCTATTTTTGCATTCATCTATAGTTAGATATTAAAAAATCATATTATTTTTAAATAAGAAAAAAAATTATGTTACAAGATAAACTCTTTAAGGGTAAAACAATTGCAATTTTATCGGGCGGGGGAGACACTCCTGCACTGAATTCAAGTATTGATGCTGTTAGAAACAGAGCCTCGATGTTAGGTTTTAAAGTATATGGCATAAGAAGAGGTTGGAAAGGTCTTTTGGGAGATGGCGATATTGTGGATTTAACCAATCAACCTTATAATGGTTATTATGGAGGAACAGCAATCCGTTCTTCAAGAACCAATCCATTTCCTTCCAAGTCAAATGTAGAGGATAGAACCTCACAGGTGATGAAAAACCTTAAAAGGTATAAGATAGATATTCTTGTTACCATTGGAGGAGATGACACAAATGGTGCTGCCAAACGCTTATATGAACAAGAGGGTATTCCGGTTATTGGTTTCCCTAAAACAATTGATAACGATTTAAGAACACATACTACTCATAATTTTAATGGGAAGGAAATTGAATCGGTTATTTGTCCGGGTTATCCCTCAGCTGCTCACAGAATTGCAGAGTTTGCATCAATTATCAAAACCAATGCAGAGAGTCATTCAAGGGTAATGGTTATGGAAGTGATGGGAAGAAATGCAGGTTGGTTAACTGGTGCTGGAACATTTGGAGGAGCTAAAATTTCTTTAGTGCCTGAAATTGAGATGACAAAGGAGAGACAAGAAAACTTCTTTAATATTGTTAACGAAAGGTATAAGAGGAAACAAACAGTTTTGATTTCTGTTTCGGAAGGAGTGAAGTGGTATAGTGAAAAAACAGGAAAGACTGAAGTTGTTTATGCGTCAAGAGAATTGGATGAGTATGGACACGCACTTCTAGGAGGTATTAGTGGCATAATTGCTCACGATATATCACAAAAACTTAAACTACAAACACGCTCTCAGGTAACAGGATATTATCCAAGAGGAGGAAGGTGTTTTGAATATGATAATAGGCTTACCCATGCTTTGGCAGATAAGGTTGTTGACCTTATTTTAAGAGAGGATTATGGCAAAATGCCTGTTATGAAGTTTATTTCGCCTACTGAGGAAGTTGAAGAGTATAACTGCGATGCAATTGATATGTCTTCAATTGGCAATCTTTCACTTCCAAAGGAGTACTTCGACGAAAACACTTTTACTTTTACCGATTACTATAATGATTTCCTTTCAAAGATAATAGGGAAACCAAATTATCCTACGTTTGAGTACGATTTCCCTAAGGTAAATCCTGAAATATAAATAATAGTTATAACATTATTTACAGTATTAATAAAAAACGAATGTTATGAATACAATTAGCAATGAAGAATTAAAATTCTTACAAGGGCTTTCAAAGAACTTCCCTACAGTACAGTCGGCTAGCACAGAGATAATTAATCTTGAAGCAATCCAACTTCTTCCAAAGGGAACAGAACATTATGTGACCGATATTCACGGTGAATATGACACATTTAACCATATCTTATCAAATGCCTCAGGTTCTGTAAAAAGAAAGATAGATTTTGTTTTTGGAAATAGAATAACAAAAGCGGAAAAGAACCAACTTGCAACCATTATTTACTATCCAAATGAAAAGCTAAGGAGTCTTATTGCTAATGGTATAGTTAATGAAGAATGGTATAGCATAACATTAAACAGGTTGGTAGAAGTTGCAAAAGAAGTAACTAAGAAATACACACGTTCAAAGGTAAGAAAAGCAATGCCACAAGAATATGCTTTTATTATCGATGAGCTTTTGAACGAAACCAATCCAGACAAACAAAACTATTACGATAGCATTATTAAATCCATAATTAACCTAAAACGTTCCGATTACTTTATCGAATCAATATGTGTTTTTATAAAAAGAATGCTTATTGACCGCCTTCATATTATTGGAGACATATATGATAGAGGTCCCAAGGCAGTTGATGTTGTGGAAAAACTTAAAGAACATCATTCAGTTGACGTACAATGGGGAAACCATGATATTATTTGGATGGGTGCTGCTTGTGGAAACAAATTAGATATTGCAGAGGTTATTCGTTTGACTGCTCGTTATGGAAGTCTTGATACCATTGAGGATGACTACGGCATAAACCTTATGTCATTAGTTAGTTTTGCACTTGCAACATACGAAAAAGATCCTGCAATACCTTTTATCCCTAAAGGAACTGAGCCAGAGAACTACCAAGATTCTAGCGTTAGACTTATGACCATTATTCATAAGGCAATAGCTGTTATTACTTTCAAGCTTGAGGGACAACTTATTAAAAGGAATCCTCTGTTTGATATGAATCATCGTTTGTTACTTGATAAGGTTGACTACAGCAAAGGAACAATTACTATTGAAGGAAAGACTTACGATTTATTAGACAAAGAATATCCAACAATTGACCCTAAGGACCCATACAAACTAACTCCAGAGGAAGAGTTTGTTATGGATAAACTAAAATACTCATTCCTTAACTCCTACAAAATGCAAGACCATATTGCGTTTTTATTTGCAAAGGGAAGCATTTATTTGAGTTTTAACAACAACCTAATGCTTCATGGATGTATCCCAATGAAAAGTGCAACTGAGTTTAGAGAGTTTAACCACAAGGGAGAGATGGTTAAGGGAAAAGAGCTTTGCGATGCTTTAGAAAAAACAATTAGAAATGTATGGTTAAACAGAAACGACACCGAAAACAACTCTAATGACGGAGATTATTTCTGGTATCTATGGTGTGGACCTGTTTCACCAATCTTTGGGAAGCATAGGATGGCTACCTACGAAAGGTACTTGATAGATGACAAAGAACAACAAAAAGAAATCTTAGATATTTATTTCAAACTAAGAAATGAAGAACCTTTCTGCGAGTTTATTTTAAATGAATTTGGATTAAATAATAAGAGTGCAAGAATTATTAATGGACATATCCCAGTTAAGGTTAAAAAGGGTGAGAGCCCAATATTAGCAAATGGAAGGTTATTGGTTATTGATGGAGGTATGTCTAAGAGTTACCAAAAAACAACTGGAATTGGAGGATATACTTTAATATATAGTTCAATCAGAATGTTTATTGTTCAACACGAACCATTCTCATCTCGTCAAGAGGCAATAGAGAATGAATCGGATATTATATCACAAGACTTTATGATTGAATCACATGCTAAACCAATTTTAGTTAAAGATACTGAAATAGGGACAGAGCTTTATCGTCAAATTGATGACTTAAAGATGTTGATAAAAGCATATAATAGTGGTTTGATTAAAGAGAAGTAGAAATACAAGAATTTATTTGAAGTAAAAAGAGGCTGTCTAAATATATTTAGTTTAGCCTCTTTTGCTTTTTCTGATGAATTCTTTAACTGTTAGAACCTGTATCCAATACTTAGTCCAATGGTATAGTTATATTTTGAATAATATTGACTTATATTTTTGTCATTATAAACATTAGCTAGCCCTAAATCGAAGTCAAGTAAAAAGAATAATAATCTATTAACGTCCATTCCAATTCCAAAACGCAGTCCGTAATCGAATCTATTATTGTTACCTAAATACAAAAGATCTGGGTCTGTATTTTCTTTGAAATAACTAATAGATTCATCTCTTTTAATCAATGGGGTGTCTACAAATTCAAACCTAGATTTTGATTTCCCAGCAACACCTAAAGCTGCATAAGCTCCTAAACTAAAATTAATATTAATATCTCTACTTGTATTTAAGCTATATCCAATAACAATTGGTAATTGAAAATACATTGGATTAATATCTGTGTATATTGATACTCCCAAAGCTTTTGCTTCGTTATGAGCACCTTTTGTTATAAAGATTAGATCTCCTTTAACATAAACATTGTCAGAAAAATAAAAGTCCGCAAAAGCTCCAAATTGGAAACCAAACTTAGAACCTAAATGTAATTCATCAGGGTCTTCTCTAATTCCAGAAACGTTACCACCTAAAAGGATACCATGTCCAAACCTATCAGAACCGGAACTTTGAGCATTTGAAGAGAATGCTATACCTATTATTAAGAATGAAACTAAAATAAATCTTTTCATAGTCTTTTTTGTTAGTAATAAATGAAACTTATCTCTGCAAATATATAACTATTTTCTTAGAAAAACAGTTTTAAAGAATTATTGCAGGAAAAGAAATTAAGGGGTTTACTTTATATTAAACCTCATTGAAAGCCCAAATGTTGGACTTGAATAAATTGAGGGAAGACAATATGGACTAAGGTTTAGGGATAGGTTAGGGGATATGTCGTAGTCGAAAAGATGACCATAGACCATTGCATCAACTATATTGAATATATAAACTAATGCTCCACCCATTATACTTAGTTCAAAGTTCTTTTGGTAAGCATAATACAAGTTATAAATACTTTGATCAGGATAATTAACATAGTCAGGGTTTTTCCCTTCTTCAATTCCGTTTGCCCTAAGGGTATATTCCTTTTTAAACTTTTGAGCTCCTTTATAGTTTGTTATAGCAAAATAAAGAACAGCTCCCTCTGCAGCATAAATAATAGGAACCTTCCAAGCTTGCTTATTATAAATCTGACCTAAGCCAGGTAATAATGAGTAAAGCGTTGCTTTGGTTGGAGAATGCGATAGTTTTGTATTAGTCTTGGTATTAGTCTTTTGAATTGACTCTGGTTTTGAATCAGAAGATAGTCTAGCCTTAATAATTGAATCTAGCTCTTCTTTTGAACGTCTTTGAGAAAGTTTTGTTTGAGATGTATCGTTAAGGGTCTGAATTTCTGGGTTATCATCTATTATCTGTCCTTGCACACAAAGGCTCAAGAAAAGGAAGAAGACTGATAATAGAATTTCTTTGAGGGTCATTTCTTAGTTTTCTTCTATAATAGAAATTATTCTTTCAAAGTCTTTGTCGTTAGAAAACTCAATAGTAATGGCTCCTTTTCCCCTTTGAGAACGTTTGATTTCTATTTTAGTAGATAGCTTTTCTGATAGGTTATTTTGAAATTCAATATGTGAAGCGGGTAGGGGTCTTTGTTTTTTTGAAGTCTTAGTTTTAATATTAGATGGTGCCTTTAGTTCTGAAACCATTTCTTCAACCTGACGAACAGAAAGCTCTCTATCAATTATTTGATTCATAATATTTAGCTGCTCTTGTTCTGATTCAAGATTTATTAATGCTCTTGCATGTCCCATTGAAATCTTATCTTCTTGAATTGATATTTGAATAACAGCAGGAAGTTTCAATAGTCGAAGATAGTTAGTTATTGAAGAACGGCTTTTACCTATCTTTTCACTCATTTTCTCCTGAGTAAGATTAAAGCTTTCAATAAGTGCTTGTAGTGAAAGTGCTATTTCAATTGCATTTAGGTTTTCTCTTTGTATGTTTTCCACCAAAGCCATTTCCATCATTTCGTTCTTTGTTGCAACTCTAATATAGGCTGGTATTTCTGTTAGACCTGCTTTCTTTGACGCTCTTAACCTACGTTCACCTGCAATAAGAATATATGTATCATTGTTTCCCTTAGTTACTGTTATTGGAACAATAACTCCTTGTTCTATTATAGATTGAGACAGTTCCTCTATTGTTTTATCGTCAAATTCTTTTCTTGGTTGATGAGGATTAGCTGAAATTTTTGAAATAGGAATTAAAGCAATTGATGCAGTAATTGAATTGTCATAATCAACCTCTGGATTTGTTGTTTCCATACTTTGCAGTAATGCCCCCAGTCCTCTACCTAATGCTTGTTTTTTTGCTGCCATAACTACGATATGTTGATAATGATATTTATTTCTTTTTAGGTTTGTTTTTATTAACTACTTCTTTAGCAAGACTAATATAATTAGCACTTCCTGTACATGATGCATCATACATTATTGCACTTTGTCCATAACTTGGAGCCTCTGCAAGTTTTGTATTATTATAAATTAAAGTGTCGAAAACCATCTGTTCGAAATGATTCCTAACATCTTCAACAACTTGGCGTGCAAGTCTAAGTCGTGAATCAAACATGGTTAAAACAATTCCTTCAATTTCAAGTTCTGTGTTTAATCTTGTTTGAACAATGCGTATTGTGTTTAGAAGTTTTCCTAGCCCCTCAAGTGCAAAGTATTGGCATTGAACAGGAATAAGAACAGAGTCTGCTGCTGATAATGCATTAATTGTAACCAGACCAAGCGAAGGAGAGCAGTCTATAATAATAAAGTCATAATCGTCTTTTAGTTGATCGGTTATGGCTTTCATCTTATATTCTCTTGCTTCAAGTTTAGGTAGTTCAATTTCTGCACCAACAAGATCAATTCTTGCAGGAAGAACATCAAGGTTGGGAGTTGAACTTTCTTGAATTGCATCTTTAGGGTTAGCACCTTCTATCAGACACTCGTAAATGCTTACAGTTACATCCTCTGGCATAATTCCTAAACCAGAGGAAGCATTTGCTTGAGGATCTGCATCAATTAGAAGAGTTTTCTTTTCCATCACAGCCAACGCAGCACTTAAATTAATTGCTGTAGTTGTTTTCCCAACGCCACCTTTTTGATTTGCAATTGCAATAATTTTACCCATATATTATTTAAGTAAGTAAAAAAGCTGTCCTTGTTGAACAGCTTTGAGTTTTTTTTAATCTTTAATATCAAAACTGAAGTCCTCGAAACTACTTGTTAGAAAACTAGTATTATCAATTTCTTCCTCAAACACTGGTTCGATACCTGTTTCAATATAGCTTACAACACCTTGAAGTGCTTTAACAAATTTCTCGTGGTCTTCTTTGTATAAGAAAATCTTATGCTTTTCATAAGAGAATGAACCATCTTCATTATTAAACTTGCGTTTACTTTCGGTGATAGTTAGATATTTATCACCCGATTTAGTTTCCTTAACGTCAAAGAAATAAGTTCTCTTTCCTGCTTTAACTGCTTTCGAATACACTTCGTCTCTCTCTCTTGTCGGCTCCATATTAATTTAATATTGTATTTTGGTTAATTAAAAGGCAAAAATAATGAATTTATTCTATATAATAGCGATAAAGAGTAGAATTTAATTACTAACAAATCCTTTCTACTTGATTACTCCTACTTTAAATAATCTCTTTCACCAAAAATAGAACTTCCTATCCTAACCATAGTGCTACCCTCCTCAATTGCCAAAGAATAGTCCGAACTCATCCCCATAGACACCTCTGAGAAAGAATCTTCCTTTAAGAAAAACTCCTCTTTTAATTTATGAAAAGTAGTTTTAAGTTCCTTAAATTCTCTTCGGGTCTTATTCAAATCATCAGTAATTGACCCAATACCCATAACACCACAAATTCTTACGTTCTTCATGGAGAAGAACACATCACTATTTAATAATTCCCTTGCTTGGTCTTCAAATAAACCAAACTTTGTTTCTTCGTGAGCAATATCAATTTGTATCAAACAATCAATAACTCTTTCATTTCTAATGGCTTGTTTATTAATTTCGCTCAAAACTTTTAAGCTATCAACACCATGAATCAAAGAAACAAAAGGAGCAATGTATTTAACCTTATTAGTTTGAAGGTGACCAATAAAATGCCACTCAATATCCTTAGGCATAACTGTTTCTTTATCTCTAAGTTCTTGAGGTTTGTTTTCACCAAAAACCTTATGTCCAGAATTATAAACCTCAAGAATATCTTCCACAGGTTTGGTTTTGGAAACAGCAATCAGTTTAACATTTTGAGGAATCTCCTCTCTAATTAATTTTATATTATCAACAATACCCATAACTTCAAATATTATTATGCAAAGTTAGGATTTTTTTCATTCTTTTGAGATAAACGAACCAATAATCTAGTAAAAATAGCAGCAAAATTAGTAGTAAATCAATGAAAACAAGTGATAAATAATTATTAGCAACTATTAAATTTCTATCTCTTTGTTTTAATTTTCTAATACTTGATATTAGTATTCTAATACTTGTTTCCAAAAAATTATTCCTTATTTATAAAATTTATATTTTATTTCTTTCTACCTTTGCATCTCAAAGCAGTTCTCGTTCTATCGCTGGTAGATTGTAAAAGTCTACGAGAGGAAAGTCTGGGCAACATAGAGCACCATACTACCTAACGGGTAGGCAATACTTTATTGTGTTGACAGCAAGTGCCACAGAAAATAACCGCCCTAGAAATAGGGTAAGGGTGAAAATGTGAGGTAAGAGCTCACGCAATGGCTTAGTAATAAGTTGTTGGGGTAAACCTTATGGGTTGAAAGACCAAATATATCAGCCTAGAGCTGCTCGCTCGTAATGGCTGAGGGGTAGGTCGTTGGAGGCTTATCGTGAGGTAAGTCCTAGATTAATGATAGAGGCCTTATTATAAGGACACAGAACCCGGCTTATAGAGAATTGCTTTGTTTTTTAGTTTCAAAAGTAAACATTTTCAACAATCATAGTGTTATATATGCTGAATGGACTTGGATAAAATAATTGAAGGCTGTAAGAAAGGTAACCCCAAAGCTCAAAAAGCTCTATATGATATGTTTTCAGATAAGCTTTTTGGAGTTTGTTTAAGGTATTGTAGGAGTAGAGAAGATGCTCAAGATGTTTTTCAAGATGCATTCGTTAAGGTCTTTAATAGTTTGGACAAGTATAAACCTTTTGGTTCTTTTGAATCTTGGCTTAGAAGGATTTTCATCAATCAAGCTTTAAATTTTTATCGGTATGATAAGAGCTTTTCGCATGTTTCAGTTGACGATGTACAAATTCCTTCTGAAGAAATTGATAATGAATCTTTTTATGATAAGTTTTCAAACCAAATGATTTTAGATTCAGTTCAAAAGCTTGCAAATAGGCAGAGAATTATCTTTAATATGGTTGAGATT
Source organism: Bacteroidales bacterium (assembly GCA_012837565.1). Classification (GTDB taxonomy): domain Bacteria; phylum Bacteroidota; class Bacteroidia; order Bacteroidales; family P3; genus UBA10566. The sequence continues at coordinate 9,910 of DUQY01000062.1, forward strand.
GAAGGCTGTTCTTATCAGGAGGTTGCTAATATACTTGATGTTACACAAGAATGCATTAGAACGCAGAACTTTAAAGCCAAAAGAAAATTAAGAACTCTTTTATCAGACCTTGCTGATAAGGATTAAAACAAATGATTTTACAATAGATTAGAATATAAGTATATGTCAGATAAATTAAAAAACCGATTTGAAAGCTTTGAAGAGGCTCCTCAAAAAGAAGTTTGGGATAATATTAAATCACAAATCCCTAAGCATAAGTTTAATTTCTTGGCTGCATTCACTATTTCTGGTGCTGCAATCTTGTTATTAGGCATTGCCATTCTTTTAGTTTCTAATCCAACAAATATAAATAAAGAAGAAACTGTTGTTTTTGAGAAAGAAAACATTTCATTATTAGAGACCAAACAAATAGAAAAGGTTAGTGTTGATAATAATAATAAAACTATTGCTGATAATAGTGCAGTTGAAGAGACAACTAAGCCAGTTATTAATAATATAAATGAAGATATTGCTTTAACTAAAACAAATAATACTAATCAGTCAAACATTATTCCTGCTGAAAAGAAAATTCAGATAAAAGAAATAGATAATACTTCTTTAAAGATAGTTAATCCTTTTCCTGCTAATTCTATCATACCTATCACTAAACCTAACAAACCGATTGAGATAGTTAATAATATTGAAGAAAAATCATCTCCTGCAATTGAGGATGATACCATTTCCACAAGAAGAGAGTTGTTTATCCCTAATGCATTCACTCCAAGAGAGAATGATAATAATACCTTTAAGCCAGCCTACACAAAACTAAAGTCTTATGAGATGAATATATTCAATAGAAATGGCGTTCTTTTATTTACTTCAAAAGATATTAGACTTGGTTGGGATGGTTATTATAAAGGAAGTCTATGTGAATTGGGAGCCTATGGTTATGTTATTAGATACGAAAACATGGAAGGACATAAATTTAAAGAACAGGGGTTAGTAAGTCTTATTAGATAAAGAGATAGATTGCTTTATTAGCAACTTGTTGATAATTCATCCCCAATTATTATATCCCCTCGCTTTTTTTAACTAATTTTGCACCATTAAAACTAAATATTTATATGGCAACAATATTAGAATTAGAGAATATCGCTTCTCAAGTTAGAAGAGATATAGTTAGAATGGTGAATGGTTGTTCTTCAGGTCATCCTGGTGGCTCATTGGGTTGTGCAGACTTAATGACAGCTCTTTACTTCGAAGTATTAGATAGTAAACCAGAAAACTTCACAATAGAAGGCAAAAAAGAAGATATGTTTTTCCTATCCAATGGACATATATCACCAGTATGGTATAGCGTACTTTCTCGTAGAGGTTTCTTCCCTATTTCGGACTTATCAACCTTTAGATGTTTAGGTTCTCCTCTTCAAGGTCACCCAACACCAAAATATAACCTTCCTGGAGTTAGAATTTCATCTGGTTCTTTAGGTCAAGGTTTGTCAGTAGGAGTTGGTGCTGCTTTAGTTAAGAAAATGGACGGATGTGATCATCTTGTTTACACTCTTCACGGAGATGGAGAATTGCAAGAGGGTCAAATCTGGGAGGCAGTGATGTTTGCAGGAGGGAATAAGGTTGATAACTTGATTTCAATCATAGATTGTAATAATGCTCAGATTGATGGCAATGTTGATACTGTTTTAAACATAGGAGATCTTAAAGCAAAATTCCTTGCTTTTGACTGGGAAGTAGTTGAGATGCAGGGTAACGATATGAAGGATTGCTTAAGAGGATTAAAAGAAGCTAAGAGTTTGACTAAGAAAGGGAAACCAGTAGTTATCTTAATGCATACTTTAATGGGATATGGCGTAGATTTTATGCAAGGATTAAGCTCTTGGCACGGAATTGCTCCTAATGCAGAACAGACCGCAGATGCACTTTCTCAATTAAAAGAAACCTTAGGCGATTATTAATGAAATCCATTACCAAAATACTATTATTTGTTTTGGCTATAGGTGTTTTCGTTAGTGCTAATGCTCAACAAAGAAACCAAAGACAACTAGCCCAAACAACAAATCAGAAGACAAGAATATTGTTTATTCTTGACTGCTCATATAGTATGTACGGTAAATGGCAAAGTGATACTAAGATTAAAATTACCCAATCGATTCTCTCTAACGTTATTGACACTCTTAAAAACAAACCTAATCTTCAAGTAGCTCTTAGGGCGTTTGGACACAATAATAACTATACTCAACAAGATTGTAATGATACTAAACTCGAAGTTCCTTTCTCTAACAATAACTCAGAGCTTCTTAAAGATAAGCTTAAGTCTCTTGTTCCCAAAGGATCTTCACCTATATCAAACTCTTTAAAGGGTTCAAAGGCTGATTTTCCTGAATGTAAGAATTGTAGGAATATAATAATTTTAATAACTGATGGATTAGATGATTGTTCTGATGATTGTTGCGAGGTTTCGAAAGCATTGCAAAAAGAAGGATCTATTATAAAACCTTTTATTATTGGGATAGGGAAAGGGTATAGTGAACAGTTTAAATGCGCTGGTAACTACTTTGAGGTTAATAATGAGATTGAATTTTCAAAGACTCTTAATGATATTGTAAATCAAGCTCTTTATAGTACAACCTGTCAAGTTAATCTTTTGGATAGCTATAAATCATCAACAGAAACAAATGTTCCGATGATTTTCTACGAATCAAAGAGTAAGACACCTAAATATTCTTTTATACATACATTTAATGAAAAAGGACTTTCTGACACTTTGGAAATTGACCCTCTGATTAGTTATGATATAGAGATTCAAACAATTCCTAAAACGAGGATTGAAAATATATCTCTTAAAGCAGGCTCTCACACAACAATATCAGCAAACACACCACAAGGCACTATGGTATTGAAATATAAGGGAAAAGAACTTGCAAATGCAAAGCCTGTTGGAGTTTTGGTTAAGAAAAATGGAGAAAAGAAATCAATAAATATTCAAAACATAAACTCTACTGAGAAATACCTTATTGGGAAATATGACTTAGAAGTTTTGACCGAGCCAAGGCTTAACCTTAATAATGTAGAGATTGCTCAAAGCTCAACAACAACAATAGAAATTCCATCAACTGGCTCAGTTCAAATAACTAAACCAGCAAATAATATATCAACTCTTTTAACTAAAGAAGATAATAGTTGGGAATTTGTATCTAACCTTTCTGATAAACAAAACGAAACAATAACTTTACTCCCAGGAGATTATCAAATAATTTCACGTTCTAAAAGTAGTACTCAAACCAAACAAACCAAAATTAAAGAATTTAGAGTTGAATCGGGAGAAACAACAGTAATATTAATAGAAAACAAATAAAAACATATAATGAAAAAATACACCATATTAGGAAACAAAGATACCCGTTCAGGATTTGGTGACGGATTATTAGAAGCAGGAAAAAGAAATCCTAACGTTGTTGCTCTATGTGCTGACCTAACAGAAAGCGTTAAGATGACAGCTTTTAAGAAAGCTTTTCCAGAAAGATTTGTTCAAATAGGAATTGCAGAAGCAAACATGGTTTCTGTTGCAGCAGGAATGGCATTAAGTGGAAAAGTAGCATTTTACTCTTCTTTCGCAGCCTTTGCAACAGGTAGGGTTTACGATCAAATTCGTCAAAGTGTAGCATATTCAAATACAAATGTTAAGATATGTGGTTCTCACGCAGGCATTACACTAGGAGAGGATGGAGCAACACATCAGATTCTTGAAGATATTGGTCTAATGAAGATGATGCCAAATATGATTGTTATTAATCCTTGCGACTATAATCAAACAAAACAAGCAGCTATTGCAATTGCAGAATATAAAGGACCAGCTTATTTAAGATTTGGTCGTCCAAAGGTGCCAATATTCATTTCTGAAGAAACTCCATTTGAAATTGGAAAAGCTCTAATGATAAATGAAGGAAAAGATGTAAGTATTTTTGCAACCGGACATTTGGTTTGGGAAGCAATTGTGGCAGGAGAAATATTAGCAGAGCAGGGGATAGATGCAGAAATTATAAATATTCATACAATTAAACCACTTGACTCAGAAACAATACTACGTTCAGTTGAAAAAACTGGATGTGTTGTAAGTTGTGAAGAACATCAGTTCAATGGTGGATTAAATGATTCAATAGCACAATTACTTGCAAGAAACAATCCTAAACCAATGGAATACGTTGGAATTGATGACCAATTTGGTGAATCAGGAAAACCAGAAGACCTAATGGTTAAATACGGATTAAAAGCAGCAAACATAGTTGAAGCTGTTCATAAAGTTCTTAAAAGAAAATAAGATAAAACATTGCTTATTAGGTAACAAAACACAGTTCAATAGACAACAAAACATAGCTTAATAGCCAACTAAACATAAATTAGTAAATACCTATTAAATATTCCATATTAGGGATTCAAAAGTGTAAAGTAATTGATTGACAATTCAAAAACAATCAATTATTTTACACTTTTTTCATATCCTATACTCAAAATACTTGTATGTATAGTCAAAACTTTTCTTAATCATAATGATTTACTATTAAAATTTCTTGTAAATAAGAATACTTACACTAATACCTGATTCTAATGCTCCTAAACTATAGGTAAGCATTTCCAAATCTTGATTAATCACTAATAATATAATAAGAAAAGAAGAAGTATCAAGAATTCTTAGTTAACATAATTACAATTATAATACGAAATAGGAGATTAGAATTATATACCCGAATACGAGAAAAACTGTGATTTAATCTATTTTATTAGTATTGAAACTTTAGAAAAACAAAAGGTCATAATAAATTATTAAAACGCCACTTTACGTATTTATTACGCAGTCTAAGAAAATTGAAACGCTGTATTAAAAAATTAAAACAAAGATCTACTGAGCTGAATTAAAGAAAGGATTTTGTGAAACGAAGAAAAAATTTATTATAACAAAGATATATGAAAAAGAAATTGCTTACTGGGTCATTATAATCCAATAAGCAATTTATGTGTAAATTAAGAAATGTCTTTATGAGTAAATACTAAAATAATGTATTACTAACACTTCTTAGTCTTATTTCTGTAATTATTTTCTTGGTAGACATAGGAAAATCAGCATTCATCATCCATGAGAAATATGAAGGTTCTGCTTTGAATATCTCTGCAGCAATTCTTCCTTTATGTTTTCCAAAGTTGATGCATTCTTGGTTATTATCATTATAAACAAGGTGTCCAACCATATCAACCCATTTAGAATTTCTTGTGAAATCATGTAATGCTTTAATGTCGTTAATCACTGGTGTTGATTTGTTTCCCTCTCGGTCTTCATATTCAACACCCTCATACATTTTAAGTTGTGCAAGAAGTATTTCATAAGTAGCAGTTGTGTCAGCTTCTGCAGAGTGAGCATTAATTAAGTCCTTACCACAATAGAATTTATAAGCACCTTTTAGGGTTCTAGGTTCCATTTTATGGAAAATATTCATCACATCAACAAACTTTCTATTAGAAATATCGAAGTCCACTCCTGCTTTAAGAAACTCTTCAACCAAAATAGGAACATCAAACTTATTTGAATTATATCCTGCTAAGTCTGAATTACCTATAAAAGCATTTATTTCGCCAGAGAGTTGCTTGAATGTAGGTTTATCCTTAACATCATCATCTTTAATCCCATGAATTTTTGTTGTCTCTTCAGGAATTGGTCTTTCAGGATTAATTCTATATGTTTTTATTTCAGTATTACCATCAGGAAAGACTTTATAAAGGCATATTTCAATTATTTTATCCTGTCCAACACTTACACCTGTGCTTTCAATATCAAATATGATTAAAGGTTTATTTAGATTTAATTTCATTTAAAATGGTTTTAATTATTTAAACTATACCCCTATCAAGAAATTATTATTTCTTTATTGGTGAAGTATTCATCTTAATTGGTTGAATATTACCTTTTGGAGCTTCTGCTTTTTCAATTTCAACTAATTCAAGTTCAAAAATAAGTGGGCTTGAAGGTAGGATCTCTCCCCTACCGTCTGGTCCGTACGCTAAGCTTGATGGAATAAGAACTATTGCTTTTTCTCCTTTATTCATCATCTTAACAGCTTCTTCAAAACCAGGAATCATCATTCGTTTACCAATATTGAATTCAAGTGGCTCATAAGGTCTTCCTTGTTGAAACACATTTGCTGCCTTTGCTGCTTCTTCAACACTTGTATCAAATAACTTTCCATCAGTAAACTTACCAATATAATGAACCTTTGCTTTATCACCTTCTTTTGGTTTTAGGTTTGTTTTATTGGTTAAAGTCTTCTTGAAGTAAACCCCATTAATAGCTTTACTATCAAAACCATAATCCTTAATTGCCTTAGCAATAATTTGTGGTTCAAGTTGTGCTAAACTATCAGATAGAATCTTGTGTTCTGCCATTTGAGCTTCTTGCTCCATACGATATTTTGCTTCTTCTTCTTTTTGTTCTTGATCTGTTTTAATATCGTCTATTTCCATAGTCCAATACGCATACATGCCAGAAACAAAATAAGGAGGAAGGTTTCCATCAAAAAGTTTGAAAATTGAATCTCTTTCAAAAGCAAAAGTGCATACTTCGCCTTTTCTCATCATTAATACTCCATCAATAAGGTCTCCTTGAAAAACTCTAGAAGATGAATCTGTTCTTACAATTGGTTGAGATTGCATCTTTGTTCCATCAGAAACTAATGAGTCACCAAACTTAATTGTGAATTTTCCAATTAATAAGTCGTTTTCTAGAACCTTCTGACCTTCAGGGTTCATTTTTACAAACTTATAATTAACCTTTTGTTCAGAGGTTTTGTATCCTTCTAGAGGATTTTGAGCGAAAAGAGTTGTTGCTATAATTGAGCATACAACTAATAAAATTGTTCGTTTCATCTTAATATGTTATTTTATATGTAATTAATGTTTAATGACGTCAATTAAAGTTACTTCAAATATTAATGTTGAATTAGGTTTTATAGGTCCAAAAGCCTTTGAGCCATATGCTAGTTTGGAAGGAATAATAAACTTCGCACTACCTCCTTTTTTCATTAGTGATATACCCTCTGTCCAACCTGCAATAACACCATCATCACCCAAATAGAATGAGAATGGTTCGTAATTCCTTGAATCCATATATAGATTAGCTTTCTTTGCAACAGGAAGAATATTTGTATCAATTATTTTACCATCTAGAGTAGAAACAGAATAGTTAACTTTCACTTCGTCACCAAAATCAGCCTTATGTCCTTTTCCTTCAACGATGTTAATAAAGTAAAGACCAGATTCTTGTTTAACAGTATTCAAAGAATTTCTTTCAATATATAGATCTATTGTGTCAAACTCTTGCTTCTCCAACTCCATAAGCTCTTTAGTTGTTTCATCTATTTCCTTCTTGGATATTATTTGATGTACTTTTAAATAGAAATTGATTTTATCTTTTCCATTTGTATGAATATTAGGGACGTATCTTGATACGCTATCTCCAGGAATAATAATGATAGCAGAATCACCGAGGTGTAGGTTTAATAAAAGCTCATCTACACTACCCTTATCGTTACTTATGATTTGGAAAAGACGTTCTGGTTTTCCAAAATTGCTATAAATAACAACCGAATCATTCTTTCTAATCTCCATCTCACCATAAAGAATATCTCCTTGTTTGGCTTTTGGAGTGTTTTTATTGATAGTACAATGTTTAAATAAATATCCTAATTCTGTTGTAACAAAATCACTAGATGTATCCTTATTACAACTAATGGTTAATAGGCTAATAAAAGCTATTATTAATAAATAAAATGTCCTAATCTTCATCACTATATAATATTATTTAACTTCTTTAATTTCAATCTCATAAATCAAACTTGAACGTTTAGGAATCTTATCACCGTTGCCTGTTACTCCGTAAGCTAAAAAAGAAGGAATTGCTACTCTCAACTTACCTCCCTCAGCCTTACCTTCCAAAGCATAAACCAGCCCAATAACCGATTGCTCCTTACCCATATTAATTATCTTGTCTCCGTCTATCTTTGAGTCAAAAACTTGTTTTGTATCAAGTAATTCAATTTTACAGTTTAATCTAACAACTGAATTAGCATTTATTACCTTACCTTTACCTCTTTCCAGTTCCTCAACAAAAACTCCTATTTTCAATTGGTTCATTTTCCAATTCCTTCTTTCAACATAACCCTTGATTTGTTGAATCTCCTTCTCATTAACAATCTGATTTGATTTAAGAAGAGCCTCATCAACCTTTTCCTCATTTGTTTTGTTTTTTGGAGCTTCTCTTTTCTCTCTTAAAACAATAGCATAGTGATTATTATGGCTATCACCACAACCAACAAATAATATTGAAATAAATAGAAATAATATTGTATTTAACTTAATTCTCATTTTTTTTCTTTAGATCAAATCCTTTAATTTGTTCGGTTAACCTCTCAATAACTGCATCAAGGCTTTCATGTGAGAAACCCCCAGCAGCTTTCTTATGTCCAGCACCATTCCAATAGGTTCTTGAAAAAACATTCACATCAAAATCATTTTTTGAACGGAATGAAAGTCTAACCCTATCAGGTCTTTCTGTAACCAAGGCGCCAAACTCAATTCCCTCTAAGCTAAGACAGTAATTAACTATCCCCTCACAATCACCTATTTGATAATTAAACCTCCTTAAATCCTTCCTAGACAGATAAATAAAGGCAGCACCCTGCTTTGGAAAAACAATCAATCTCTCACATAAGCAAAAACCTAATAACCTTAACTTAGTTTCTGAATAAGTGTTATAGACCATCTTGTGAATATCTTCAACATTAGCACCATGATCAACTAAATCTGCCACAACTTCATATACCCTTCTTTCATTACAAGCATAACTAAAACTACCTGTATCGGTGCAAATACCAAGATAAAGTGATTGAGCTATATTGAAATTTAGAAAAGAATTATTGCCCTCTAACAAGAAAAGAACTTCATAAAGAAGCTCACAAGTTGATGAAACATTTGTTAGGGAATATATTAAGTCGAAATTCTCTATTTCAGGAAAAAGATGATGATCAATTAGAGCCTTAGGTTTATTTGACTCCAAAAGACTATCTTTAAGCATATCTCCAACTCTTGTTACAGAGTTGAAATCTAAGCCTATGATTAAATCGGTCTCAGTAAAAGCAATCTTAGCATCTTCGAATTGTTTAGTCCCTATTATATGTGGCACATCCTTCATAACGAATTCCAAAAATGCAGGATATTCATTAGGAATAATAACCTTAACGGTTTTATTTTTTGATTTTAAATAGTGGAAAATTGATGTAGCAGCACCAATTGTATCTCCATCAGGATTAAAGTGAGAAACTAAAGTAATTATATTAGATTCTTGTATCTTATTTCTCAGCTCATTTATTTCAGTTTCAGAAAATATCATATAAAATTATCTATCTTTTTAATTATTAACGTAAACAATCTGCAAAGATAAAAAAATATAGTTAATAAGCCTAAGGATATATTAGTTTTTAATCAACTCCTCATAACTATTATCAGAGTAAAATATAATGAGTTTTTTGATATGCTTATTTGAATCATTTTTTTTAATACTAAGTTCATTAGAAATAATATGGTTACTTATTTCTGAGTTATCGTCTTCCTTTTGATTAGGTATAACAGAACTTTTCATCTCATCATTAATAATTTCCTTAGAATTACTAATAGCATTATCCTTACTAACTGGTATCCTTTCGTTAACAACAGGCATATTTTCAATAATTGCCGATCTTCCCTCAAGAATCTCAATTTTACGCTGCAAATCCTCAACCTTATCTTTTTCAAGTTTTAATAAATTACTCTTCTGACTATCAGTAAATAAATCATCATTCACTTCATCAAATAGACTTTCTGAAGGCTTTGAGGTTTCATTATTCACATCTTGCGATGATTTATCCTCAGATTTTACAACCAATGAACCTTTACCAAGAACCAACCAATTTGAATCAATCTCTGGAAACCTGTTTAAGATTTTAGTAACTAAATCCAGTGAAGGATTATTTCTACCAGATAGGATATGAGATATGGATGAACGTTGGACTCCAATCTCATCAGCAAACTCTGTTGGGTTCATCGCAAAGGATTTCATTAATAAAAGTATTCTTTCTTGCATCATGATATTTTACATTTGTATCTAAATTACATTTGTAACAAACAAAAACAATCTAAATAACGAAATTAACAATATTACATTTGTATTATGTTAATACGTTTAACCAAGAATAAAGTTACATTATACTCAACTTAGTATAACAACACTATGAATCAAACAATTATACTATATACTTATTATCAATATGGCTAACAATAAAACAACTATAAACATTAACCTGTCACATCATATGACACACGTAAACTACTGGCTATGATATGAATATTTACTTATATACTCTTCTTATTAAATATTAACAGGTCACATTTGTAAAATCTTAAAACTATCATCACTTCTACAATCTTATCACGTTACATCTGTAGAACCTGCTTCATTCCACAAATGTAACTCTACGAATGTAAATAGCAAACTACACTCCTACTCTATCATATATTTATTATGAAAAGGGGAAATGAAGATTAGTGATGATAAATGTATGTGTTGATTTAATGTAATTTCAGATCCAAATCAAGGAATAGATTTAGTGTAAACTGAAAATAGTAGGTTGGGAACTGAAATCGCTTAGAATTGAAAATTTGCGACCAATTGTATACATGGATAGATTTAATAGTTAATATATCTTAAAAACAAATTAAGGGCATAGATTAAATATCTACACCCTTAATTAAGTAATTGTTCCAAATAAAATAGAAGGAATTTATCCTCTACCCTTTTTAAAGTATTATCTTAGGTTTTCTGCCCTATAACGATTTGTTGATTTATAAGTTTCACAACGTTTTTGAGCGCATGATTCAAGAAGTAATACCATTGCTATAAGACCTAATAATACTAATGCTGTTTTTTTCATATCTTTTTTTTTATATTTTATATTTCAATATCAGAATCAGTAGAACTAACCTACCAATCAATTAATATACAAAAGTACATATTATTTACAAATTATACTCATATAAAACGAAATATCTCTTCCTTTTATTACTCTAATACATTACCATACCCTATTATCCTATAAAACACTTAACCTCCTACATACAATATCTCAAATAATACTGCTGAATTATCCTTATTACTTCCCCTGAAATCAGAACAATTAAATCAAGATTTAAACCAAGGAGTAACTCATCTAAAATATAAGATTAAACTACTGTAAACCAAGTATTAAATTACTAAAACACCGTATTAAATTATTAAAGCTAAGAACCATTTCACTAAGATGTACATCTTAGCTTACTGAGATGTACATCTTAGCGTCGTGGGATGTACATCTTAGCAGCGTGAGATGTACATCTTAGCAATTTTAATCAAAGAAATAGAAATTTAATGCTTAGTTCTAAAAATTTCTTTCTTTGATTTGAGATTATTGTTGATAGTTTATTATTATTATATCGAGCTAAAAGAATAGTAAATAAGCTAGATAGAATAGGGAAATAAAAAAATTTGGGTTAAAAAGGGGAAATTGAAGAGTATTTAGTTGTCCGCAATTTTTGGATTAGTGTTTTTCCAATCCTTGGTAATATTTACAGATTGATATTAGGCCGCACTGGTTGCATTTTGGCTTTCTTGCTATGCAGGTATA
>DUQY01000063.1 GCA_012837565.1 Bacteroidales bacterium
ACTTCATCAGCGGTTTCAATATCATCTTCGTCGTCTATATTATTTCTATTACGTTTCGAGTTAAGGTTCTCGTGATTGACAATTGATACCACAACTGCTTCTACAATAGTATCCTCACCGTCAATAATAATCTCAGGTACAAGACTATCTATAATAAGTTCTTTATCGGAGCTGTCTACTACTTGCTTCTTAGGTTCAATCTTTTTAGGATTTGCTTTTATTTGAGGTAAGTCTTGCTGAGATGATTTACGAGCTGATTTTTCATTCACTGTACATGGAAGATCACATATGCCATCTCCATCATTATCAACAAATCGTCCACATTCACCGAAACAATCTACATCTACCTTACCTCTTGGGCATTGTGCTTGTATATTGCTATAACTTAGAAAGGAAAATAGAAATATTAATAAAAATAGAATTTTAGGTCTCATTTTCGATATAAAAAATAGTGTTTTTAATTACTTGCAGAATATCTGCAAAATTAAGAATAAGTTTTGAACTTTACACTATAATTTAGACATCAAATCTTATCGGTTGCTTTTGAGCGTAGGATTCGTATTCGTTTTTTATTCTTGTGAAAGTTTCATTTACAGAGATTATTTCTTCTGCTCTGTATGCGTTCTTTCCAGCAAAGGCAAATCCCCTATCCATTTTTCCATAATATGCATTAAGTAATGCTCTCATAATACAATATGGGCTGTCCTCTACATTACATGTTTTTATGCAATGGTGAGCACAGTTTGTCGGATGCCGTTCTCCTCTTTTAACACTTTCAAGAAACGAATTATTTATAGCTCTTCCAGGCATTCCAACAGGGCTTTTTATTATTACCACGTCAGTTTCTTTAGCATCTAAATAGGACTGCTTAAATTCCTTTGATGCATCACATTCTTTGGTTGTCACAAAACGTGTTCCCATTTGAACTCCTGATGCTCCAATTTCCATGATTTTATAAATATCATCGCCATAATAAATTCCACCTGCAGCAATAACTGGTATCTTTACTCCATATTTTTCTTCAAAAACACGAACTTGCTGAATTACTTTTGGAAGCGTTGTCTCTAATGCAAATTCTTCATTATCTAGGTCTTCTAGTTTATAACCCAAATGACCACCTGCCTTAGGTCCTTCAACCACAATTGCATCTGGTAAATAGTCATAATTAGCTTTCCATTTCTCACAAAGAATTTTGGTTGCTCTTGCCGAAGAAACAATTGGAACAAGCTTAGTTACACTGTCTGCTTTAAGATACGAAGGAAGATCAAGTGGTAATCCTGCTCCTGAAAAGATAATATCGGCTTTCTCTTCTATAGATATACGAACCATATCAGAAAAATTTGATACAGCTCCCATAATATTAACACCTATTATACCTTTAGTTTTTTCTCTTGCTTTTCTTATTTCTTGTTTTAAACCATAGATACAAGCATCTATATAATTATTAGCCTCTTGCATATAGTAAAGACCAAGACCTGCTGCTGAAATAACTCCAACTCCTCCTTCGTTTGCAACTGCTGCTGCAAGTCCGGAAAGTGATACTCCAACACCCATTCCACCTTGAATTATAGGATATTTAGCAACTAAATTGCCAATGTTTAGATTTCTCATTTAAAAATAGTATATATTTGCAAAGATAACGCTATTAATTTAAGTAATGGTATGTTTAGAACACTTTTTTCTCTCAGTAGTTTCCTACTACCTCGTTATTGTTGTGGATGTAAGAAGATTATGAATAATTTAGAGGTGGTTATTTGTGCAGATTGTTTATGTGAATTAGGTCAATGCCACAATGTGTTTGAAGACAAAGGCGACCTAAGAAAAAGAACCTCAATTTACTATCCAATTAAGAATTCAGGTGCATTTATTCTTTATAAAAAACAATCTATTGCAAGCAAGTTGATTCATAAGTTTAAATATGATGATGATTTAGTTATTGGAAAGTACTTAATGCAATTGTTCTGTAATGATATAAAGAAGCTTGACTGGATAAATGATATTGATTTAATTGTTCCTCTCCCTCTTCATTGGAGAAGAACTTGGCATAGGGGATACAATCAGTCGGAGGTTCTTGCAAGAGAAGTTGGGAAGATATTTAATATTAGGGTTGAGACAAAGGCTGTCAAAAGAATTAAGTTTACTAAGAGTCAGGTTAGAAGGACTGCTCAAGAGAGATGGGAAAATGTTGAGAATATATTTAAGCTATGTGACCAAAAAAGACTTGAAGGGAAGCATATTTTAATTGTGGATGATATTGTAACCACTGGGGCATCAATAAATTCTTGTGTTAGGGAAATTAGTAAGGTTAAGGGTATTGAGATTTCTGTTATTGCTTTGGGTTTAGCAGAATGATTATAAACAAAGCAATAGAAAGGCAAAGAAAATAGCCTAATAAATCTTTTCTTCAATTATTTTTTTGTAAATTTGCATTCTGATTTTGAATTAACTAATTAATAATCTATAAACTTTAAATACTATGGGAAGAGCTTTTGAGTTCCGCAAGGCAAGGAAGATGAAACGTTGGGGTAATATGTCAAGAGTGTTTACTCGTTTGGGACGTGAAATTGAAATGGCAGTTAAGGCAGGTGGACCAGACCCAACAACAAACTCTAAACTTAGACTTCTTATTCAGACCTCGAAGAACGAAAACATGCCTAAGGACAATGTTGAACGTGCTATTAAACGAGCTGTTGAAAAGGACACTGCTGACTATAAAGAAGTTGTTTACGAAGGTTATGCACTACATGGTATTGCAGTAGTTATTGAAACTGCAACCGACAACCCAACAAGAACGGTAGCAAATGTTAGGAGTTATTTCAATAAGTATGGTGGTTCATTAGGTACCACAGGTATGTGTGACTTCTTATTTGACCGTCAGTGCAACTTCACTCTTATGCCGAAAGAAGGTGTTGATATGGAGGATTTGGAACTTGAACTTATTGATTATGGTGTTGAGGATTGTTTCTTGGAAGATGACGAAATACATATATATGCTGAGTTCTCTAATTTCGGACCTATTCAAAAATATCTTGAAGAAAATGGATTTGAGATTAAGTCCTTTAAGTTCGATAGGATTCCTCATGAGCTGAAGACCCTTACACCAGATGAACAGAAAGAAGTTGAAAAACTACTTGATAAGATGGATGACGATGATGATGTGGTTAATGTTTTTCACAATATGAATCAAGAAGAAGAAGCTTAGTTTGATTTAACACCCTTGACAATTCTCCTGACTTTAACTAATCTTTTTAGCATATTCTGTATTAATAACTATATAAGATTATTATAGATTTTGGTCGCATTTTAGGGTCTGGCAAAGTAAAATTACTTATTTTTTTCTTCATGTATATACGCAGAAAATCAAATACGATGAGACTTTTCAAGTTGAGAGAGCATTTATTATAATCAAAAGGGAAGAGTTAGGACGCAAAATTTCGTTTCCAATCTTCTAATAACATTCATGAAAACAAGCCCGAAAACAAGACAAAATTAAAACGCTATAATAATTTACTGAAACGCCGTTTTAAAAAAATAAAACG
>DUQY01000064.1 GCA_012837565.1 Bacteroidales bacterium
TAGGACTTTAACATGACAAAAAAGAGTATCCATGCAGGTACCCTTTTTTGTTTAAAGAATTCAGTTTAGTGAACATCAATAATGACTTGCTCCATGTTCGTCTGCATAACAACTAGTGCAAATTCCTTTCTTAGTTAAATAATCCCTATCGCACAAACTTTTACATTTTGGACAATGTATTTCATAAAAGGCATGCAACTCATTAATATTGTGATGATTTACAGTGCGCCCATCAATGGCCGACACTAATAAGAAAGCCGCATTAAGAATTTGTGCTTCTGTTTTTAGTTCTGGGTGCCTTATCAACTGTTTATATTCTTTAGCTTTATGATTATAAACTATTGCAAAATTTTCTTTTTCAACGCTACCTCCTAATAAAGTTGAAATTAATCCAAGAATTTTCTTAAGATTTACTGAAACTGTCTCAGCACTTTGCTTATACATTTCTGATATAGGAATTTGATTCAGCTTTATTAATAATGTAATCGATAAATTTCCGATATTTAAGAACAACTTGTCATTAGTTCTTTTTAAAAGGAAGTTACTAACATCGTTTTTGTTTACGGAATAACCATAAACGTCAAAGATATCTTTTCCTTCTAAATAGTACTCCAAAACATTAGTACGACGCATACCAGGGTTAAACTCAATAATTCGATAACAGTCGTTATGTAATCCCGAAAGTGTAAACGAAGACTTGACTAATTGTTTTGTTTTACAATCAGGATCTACAATCAACCCTGAAGGATGTTTTGTTGTCAACAAGTCTTCATAAAATCTTATACTTTTAGGAGCAACAGGCTGTTTGGATATTTTTTCAAAATAATCATATTCAGTATTTGCAAAATCTAACCCCTTTACCATATGATATTTATCAAATGTGTTACCCCAAATATTTTCCGTTATTGTCTTAATATCAAATCCAAGCATTAATCCCTTTATATAAAAAGCTTCCGTTCTAACTTTTAGCATCTCATCTTCTCTAGTCATTAACTTTTATCCCCTTCCTTTATCCTTAATTTACTATTTCTATAATTTCCGTATAAACCTCTGATGTCCTTGCAAATTCCCTACAATTAGAAAGCAGATCCTCTGGGTTCTTAGATAAGAGATAGTTTTCAACTTCTGAGAAGTCAATAGTATATCTCCTACTAACAATCATGAGACAGGGTCTAGGCAACTCTTCGATGACGGAACATGTTCGTGTCCTTGGGTTAAATACAATTAGTCTATAATGCCCACTTTGAAATCCCGAACATGTGAACCTATATTTTAACCGACTTAAATTAGACGCTTCTAAATAATATCCCATCTCAGCAGAAAGACCCAGTTTATGTATGAATACTTTTGACTCTTGATAGAAGAATACATCGCTTGGGATCGTTTCAAATTGCATAATAGTATTTAGATATCTAAGTTTATCTTTTGCAACTAAGAAGCCCTTTATTAAGTCCGCTGGAATAATATTTTCCTTCCAAGTGTTCTTGACCAATGATGTAATCTCGTATCCTAACAAAATAGATTCAACCAAAAATCTTTCAGTTTGACTATCCATAGTGCCCTCCCTTGGTTCGATTTGTATTAACTACACTATATGTAAATGGGATGAAATAATAACTTAAAAAAAGAAGGCTCTAACCCTGAAATGTTTTTTAATTATATACGCCAGTAAAAACCATATAGTAGTTTTATACATATAAAAACAAACAGGAGGGATTTTATGAAACAAGATAGAAAGCTATTATTAATTGACGGAAGTAGTATGTTAGTTACTGCTTATTACGGAATGATACCGCCAGCCTATAGATTTGCAAAGACAGATGAAGCAAAGAAAGATGCCTATAAATCATTTATGCAAACATCTTCAGGTGTCTATACGAATGGTGTTTATACAATGATAAAACAATTATTGAAATTAATTGAAGATCAAAAACCAACTCATCTTATAGTAGCTTGGGACATCTCCAGAGATACGTTCAGGAAGAAGATATTTAGTGACTATAAGGCTAATAGGTCAGCCTCTGACGTTCCCTTGATCGAACAGTTTGCAACGGTTCAGGACGTTTTAAAGGCAATGGGTATCACTCAGTTAATGGATGTAAACTATGAAGCTGATGATTTTATAGGAAGCTGTGCTAAGAAATTCGAAAAAGAAATACCAACTTATCTCCTAACAAAGGATCACGACTATTTGCAACTAGTATCTGACCATACAAGACTTTGGCTAATTTGTAAAGATGCTAAGGAATATCAAGAAGAATATTACGACAAGGATACTATTAACTTTCCACCAAGTTCAATAGAACTAACACCTAGGTACGTGAAAGATATTTTTGGACTACATCCTTATCAAGTCCCAGATTGGAAAGGCCTATCAGGTGACACTGCTGATAATATTCCTGGGGTGAGGGGCATTAACGATAAGACTGTAATTCCTCTTTTACAAGAATATGATACAATCGAAAACATTTATGATGCAATTAAAGCTGAGGATAAGAAGGGGAAAAAAGAACTTTTGGCTTTCTGGAAAGAAGAGCTTGGGATCAAAAGAAACCCTATGAATTACATGCTAAAGGAGTCAGAAAAAGATGAAGAAGGCAATATTCTGAACTATCATGGTGAGGATGCTGCAATCTTAAGTAAAACCCTTGCAACTATTAATAGGGACTTAGATATATTATTTACTTTAGATGATACAGAATTAGAAATTGATACAGAAGCTATGAATATAAAGTTTAAAGAATTAGAATTTACAAGTTTATTGAAATAACAATAAAAAGACCACCTCAATAGAGGTGGTCTTTTTATTAGGTACAATCAATTATCCAATAGACAATTAATAGCATCTTTCGTCGTTGGAAGAATAACTGATTTTGAACGCACTTTAATTAACGCAGTCCCCTTCTATAGCCGTAGGTTTAGGAGGGGTTAGTTAATTTTGCCAGGGGCAATTACCTGTTTACCTTGATAATTAAGTTTATTTGTTTATAATAACTGCATATATATATTAAAAGCATAGGAGGTGTCTACAATGAAGGAAATGGTTTCTTACAAAGCTAAGATCATGGGTAAAAGACTATCTTTAA
>DUQY01000007.1 GCA_012837565.1 Bacteroidales bacterium
ATAATATTTCATAGCATCTGCCCAAGTTATTCTTGGAAATTCTTTTATTTCTATCCCCTTAGCTTCTTTGAAAAGAAATTTCATTAAACCCTCGAATAAATTCAAAATATCTTCTTGTTCAACAAAGGACATTTCACAGTCAATTTGGGTAAATTCAGGTTGACGGTCTGCTCTTAGGTCTTCATCTCTAAAACATCTTACTATTTGAAAATACCTATCAAAACCAGATATCATCAATAATTGTTTGTATGTTTGAGGCGATTGAGGAAGTGCATAAAACTCATTAGGATTCATTCTTGAAGGAACAACAAAATCTCTTGCTCCCTCTGGTGTTGATTTAATAAGATAAGGAGTTTCTATTTCCACAAAACTTAAATCATTCAAGTAATTTCTAATAAGAATAGACAAATTGTGACGAAGCACCATATTTTGTTTTACTTGGTTTCGACGAAGGTCAAGATAACGATATTTCATTCTTATCTCATCACCACCATCAGTATTATCCTCGATTGTGAAAGGAGGTGTTTTAGAAGCATTCAAGATATTGATTTCATTTACTATAATTTCAACTTCTCCAGTTGGAATTTTTAGGTTCTTATTACTTCTTTCTGCAACCTCTCCTTTTACTTGAATTACGTATTCTCTTCCAAGTTTTCTTGCTTTTTGGCATAGTTCAGAATTCGTTTCCATATTAAAAACTAATTGAGTAATGCCGTAACGATCTCTTAAATCGATAAAGGTCATTCCTCCCAAATCTCTTGAACGCTGAACCCAACCACTTAATATAACACTCTGATTACAATTACTTATATTTAACTCTCCGCAAGTGTTTGTCCTTAACATCTTTATTATTTATTTATGATATTGTTTACTTAAATTGAAGTTCTCAGGATATTTTGCAACTTTATCTTTATAGAATTCTTGTATCTCTGCAAAGTCTTTTTCAAAATCACCTGTTGGGTGAAATATCCTTCCTGGACCACCTTCTTTCTTTTCGTAGTCAAGGTAAGAAATATAAATTGGCACATTTGCCTTAATTGCAATATGATAAAATCCTTTCTTCCAGCGTTCTGTATACTTCCTAGTTCCTTCAGGCGTAATTACAAGCGAGAAATCCTCTCTCGAATTGAATTGGTGAACTATTTGTTCTACAACATTATTCCCACTACTCCTATCAATAGGTATTCCTCCTAATGCTTTCAAAATGGATCCAAAAGGAAAGAAAAACATTTCTTTCTTTATTAAGAATTTAACATTTACCCCCAATTGCCATAATCCTAAACGTCCCCATAAAAAGTCCGACATAGAAGTATGCGGAGCTTGTATAAAGATACATTTTTTCATTTGTGGCTCTCGTTTTCCAACAAGCTTCCAACCAGAAGCCCACAATATGAATTTAGCAATTTGTTTCATTTACTATTTAGTTAAATTGTAAGTGTCAGTTGCAATAACATATTCTTCATCTGTGGTTATCATCATAACTTTTACTTTTGAAGAAGGTTTTGATAACATACTATCAATTCCTCTTATTCCAGTGTTAGCCTCTTTATTGAAGTCGACTCCTAAGAATTCTAATCCTTCACATATTTTTTCTCTAACATCATCAGCATTTTCACCAATTCCACCTGTGAAAAGAATTAAATCTAGTCCTCCCATAGTTGCTGCATATGCTCCAATGTATTTTCGAACTCTATTGCAAAAAAGATTAAAAGCTATTGTATCTCTTTTTACTCCAGCATTCTTCCCCTCACAAACTTCTCTCATATCAGCATGACCACTTAGACCAAGAAGTCCTGACTTCTTATTTATCATATTATTAGCTGCAGTCATATTAAGGCCTTCTTTTTCACAAATATAAAGGAATGCTCCTATATCTAAATCTCCTGCTCTAGTTCCCATAACCAATCCTTCAACTGGAGTGAATCCCATAGATGTGTCAACAGATTCGCCATTCTTAACAGCACAAATTGAAGCTCCGTTTCCTAAATGGCAACTAACAATTTTAGAGTTTTTTATATCGATGTTTGCCAATTTAGCTGCTTTTTCAGCAACAAACTTATGACTAGTTCCGTGAAAACCATAGCGACGTATTTTGTCATCAGTATAATATTTATAATCGATAGCATACATATATGCTTCCTCTGGCATAGTTTGATGGAAAGATGTGTCAAAAACCCCCACTTGAGGAACTCCAGGGAGTAAAGCCTCCATAGCTTCAATCCCTTCTAAGTTTGCAGGATTGTGAAGAGGAGCTAGGGCGCAAAGTTCTTTGATTTTTGCTTTTTCATTTACTCCAACTATAACAGAGGTTTTAAAAATTTCTCCACCATGAGCAACTCTATGACCACAAGCATTAATTTCTTTTAATGATTTAATAACTCCAACTTTTTCATCTACAAGAGCTCCAAGTACTAAATCTATTCCAACTTTATGAGTAGGTATTGGAGTTTTTACATAATGTTTATCTTTACCTGTTGGTTTATGAGTAAACTCACCCATTTCCAATCCAATTCTTTCAACCAAACCTTTTGCTAATACCGCAGCATCGTTAGCCATATCAACTAATTGATATTTAATAGAAGAACTTCCGCAGTTTAATACTAATACATTCATGATTTATTTTTTATATAATTATTAATTTCAAGCTTACAAAATTAGAAAGAATAAATGAAAGGACAAAGAAACAACACATTTTTAGATTTATAATTAAAGAAAAAAGAGATAGTTGAATTTAAATTTCTACTATCTCTCTTTAAAATATTATTTATATAAATGTAATTATAATCTTTCTACTACTTTTTCCCAGTCAACAATTAGCCAGAATGATTCCAAGTAAGCAGGACGGCGATTTAGTTTGTCGATATAATATGCATGCTCCCAAACATC
>DUQY01000065.1 GCA_012837565.1 Bacteroidales bacterium
AATTGCAATATAATAATCTCTCATCACCCAATAATATTTAAGGGAATTAAGAAGATAGACCATAGATCTCAAATAGGTAAAATCCTTACTAAGGCAATAAAGAACGATATTGTTTTATATGCAGCACATACCAACATTGACAATGCAATTAATGGTGTTAATGGAATTTTAGCTGAAAAGATAGGTCTAGTAAATCTTAGGCCACTTAACAAAGGTTCATATCTTGATAATGAAAACTTCTTGGGCTCAGGAGCAATTGGAGAACTTGAAAAACCAATGGAAAAGGTAGCCTTCTTCCAACACCTTAAAGAAACGCTAGGTCTTTCTCAAATAACTTATAACTCAAAAGAACAAGACCAAATTAAAACTATTGCAATTTGTGGAGGGAGTGGAAGTTTCCTTATTCCAGATGCAATTAGGTCGAGTGTAGATATATTTATCACAGGAGAAATAAAATATCATGAGTTATTAGATAACGATAAATCAATATTATTAGCAGAAATAGGGCATTATGAAAGTGAACAATTTATAAAAGAAAGGATTATTGCAATTCTTTCTGAAAAATTTTGTAATTTTGTACCCTTAATTTCGGATGATTTCACCAATAGAGTAAAATATTTTTAAACAATAAACAATAATGGCAAAGAAAGTTACAGCAAAAACAAAAGCAGAATTAGCTGCTGCTCCAATCAGGAAAAGCGACGAGGCAGATATTACTGTTGAGAGAAGATTGATTGCTTTATATAAATTACAACAAATAGATTCTCAAATTGATAGGATAAGAATTGTTAGGGGTGAATTGCCATTAGAGGTTCGAGATCTAGAGGATGAGGTTGTTGGATTGGAAACAAGAATAGACAAGTTTAAAGTTGAAGAAACTGCATTAGAGCAAAAGGTTGCCGACAGGAAACAGATGATGAAAGACTGCAACGTTTTGATAAAAAAATACGAAGAACAACAAAAGAATGTTCGAAATAACAGAGAATACGAGTCTTTATCAAAAGAAGTAGAGTTTCAAACACTTGAAATACAACTTTGTGAAAAGAGAATTAAAGAAGCAATGGTAGAGCTTGATCACCACAAACAAGAGGTTGAAAGAGTGAAGACTATTCTTGAAGAAACAAGAAAAGACTTAGAGCACAAGAAATTGGAATTAGATGAGATAATTGCTGAAACAGAAGAAACAGAAAAAGTTCTTTTTGATGAAAGTGAAGAAAACTCAAAGCTAATTGAAGAAAGATATCTAAAAGCATACCATAGAATACGTGATAATACCAGAAATGGATTAGCAGTTGTTGAGGTTGATAGAGATGCTTGTGGCGGATGTTTCAATAAAATCCCTCACCAAAAACAAATGGATATAAGGATGCATAAGAAAATAATCGTTTGCGAATATTGTGGTAGAATTTTAGTTGACCAAACAATAGTTGCAGAAGTAGAAGAACTATAAATGGCAAAATATAAATATATACGCTTAGCTAATATCGTTAATGATATTGGACAAAGAGAAGTTAATATATTAATTAAGGATGATCGGATAGCTATGATTTCAGAATCGGAACTATCCGATCTTCCTTTTAATACAGAGATAATAGAAGCAAAAGGTTTACTATTATTACCTGGAATTATCGATATTCATGTGCATTTCCGTGAGCCAGGACTAGAGCACAAGGCAGATATGATTTCCGAATCAAGTGCAGCCCTTGCAGGAGGCATAACCACAGTCTTTGAAATGCCTAACACGACACCTCCAACAATAACCAAAGAAGCACTTCAGCAAAAACTAGACTTAGCTAAGCAAAAAATGCTTTGCAACTATAAGTTCTACTTCGGGATAACAAATAAAAATCTCGACCAAGCCCTATCAATTCCAAAAGAAGATACATGTGGCTTTAAGATATTCCTTGGCTCTTCCACAGGAAACATGTTAGTTGATAGGCAAGAAGCAATTGAGGAATTATTTGAAAGAAGTCCCTATGTTATAACTGCACACTGCGAAGACGAACAAAGAGTTAAGCAAAACACACAGAAATACAAAGAACTTTATCCTAATAATGACGCCCCATCTTCAATACATCCACTGGTTAGAGATGCAGAGGCTTGTTATCTTTCAACCAAATTTGCAATCGAACTTGCCAAGGGAAAGACAAAGCTCAATATTGCTCATATCTCAACCGAAAAAGAATTATCCCTACTCACTGCAGGAAAGATAGGAACAAAGAATATAACAGCTGAAGTAAGCCCAATGCACCTATGGTTCACCCAAGATGATTTTGACACCTTAGGAAACAAAATAAAATGTAACCCAGCAATTAAATCATTACAAGATAGGCAAGCACTTAGAAAAGGTCTTAGAGATGATAAGATAGATTTTATTGCAACCGACCATGCTCCACACCTTATAGAAGAAAAGGAAAAACCTTATTTTGACGCTCCTTCAGGCATTCCTTCCTTGCAACATTCCCTCCAAATTGTCTTAGAACTCGTTAAACAAGGAGAACTAACCCTAAATCAACTACAAGAGAAGATGTCATATAACCCTGCCAAATATTTTAACTTAGAAAATAGGGGAGAGATAAAGGAAGGATATTTTGCAGATATTGTTTTGGTTGATTTAAATAAAGAAGAAACCGTAACGAAAGAGAACCTATTGTCAAAATGTAATTGGTCACCTCTTGAGGGCTTCACCTTCACATCTAAGATTATACTTACAATGGTAAACGGTCAAGTAAAATACAAAGAAGGCAAAATAATTAAATAATATATTTTCTTAATCCGTTTGACAATTAACGGAATATTTCGTATATTTGCATAATAGAAATTATATGATTAAGTCCTTGAGATTTCAAAATAAGAAACTACCCTTATATTTCCTTAAAATAAAATGATGCACATCTTTCACCCCAAAAGATGTGCATCATTTGCTATGAAAGATGTGCATCATTTGGGTATTGAATCACCGTTTCAATTTTTTTATACGCCGTTTCAGAAAATTATTACTGCGTTTTAATTTCTTCTTTCTTTGTTTCATGAAATCCTTGCTTTGATTCAGTAAATTATTCCTTATATTTAGTAAATTGGTCATTTTTTTCATGGAAATCTTTCCAATAATCTATTAATTCACTACTTATATTCGTTTTTTTGCGAGCTTAAATCGGCTCACATTATTTTTTTGGGGACTAAGCGAAAAGTTTATAAAGTCTGAATAGGAAGAAGTCAGTATTAGTAACACCTCTTAGATTAGCTCTAAAGAGTTTAATTTTAGAATTGAATGACTCTGCATTTGCATTAGTGTTTCTATTATTAAAGAAGTTAAGTATTTTCTCAAGGTTATATTTGATAGTATAGGCTACAGCGTTAAATTCTTTCATTTGTAATTTCTCTGTCTTATCTATCCATGTTAAGAGTTTAGACTCTGCATAGCTTCTAGAATGAAGCTCATATATGTTTCTAAATTCCAATATATGTTTATATGCTTTCTCTAAGAGAGGATAATGTTTAAATAATAGTTTAGCTCTTTGCGATTGTGTTGCAGTCCAACTAGATGCTTTTTTAGATAAAATATATCTACATCTAGCTAAAAGTTGTTTTGGTGTATCTCCATTCTCTAATTCAATGGCTGTATATTTCTTTCCTTGCTTTTTGGCTTTGTCTATTGCTTTGTTTTCTTTGTCTAATTCCTCCCATCTGTAAGATATTCTGAGATGCTGTAATCCTTCTATTGCTAACTTTACTACATGAAATCTATCTATAACGAGTGTAGAACATGGGAAGGATTGTTTAACTGCGGATTCCATATTTTTTGCCATATCCAACGTAACTTCTTTTACTTTACACCTTGATTCTAATGGTAACTTTTCCAGAATATTTACAATGTCTTTTGATTTGGTCCCTTTGATTGATGCTACTAAGGTTCCTTTCTTGCCTTTGCCATTTTTATTGGTAACGAAAGTATACAATTCTCCTTGTGATAGGGATACTTCATCTATACTTAGATATTCACCTATATTCTCGGGAAAAAGTAAATAGCTCTCTGCATGTTCTTTCTGATTCCATTCTAAAAATCCGCTACTATGTTTCTTGTATTGCCTTTGTAATTTATCGGCTGGAACAGAATAGTAACTGGCTATATTGCTAATGGTATCTGCTCGGGTCTCTACCTGTAGCTTTTAAAAAATCCGAAAGTTCTTGCGTTATTCTTGAACCTTCGGCAATAAGAGTGTAATCGTTATGAATGATTTCATTCTTATGTTCTTTATGACGCCATCTCCTTCGTTTGATTGCTAAATAAACTGCCTTCCCTCGAATAGGAAAGTCTTGAACAATGGTTATAGGATAGAAACCTTTAGATTCATATAATGATGAATCATAACATTTGGGGATAGTATTTATCTCCTCTAATTCTACTTGAATAACCATTCTTTTGGTAGATACTTCCCCTAATTCTTCTACATTCGTTATCTTAAAATGCTCAAGTAACCCTTCTGGCAAAAAATAACCTATTAGTGCTTTTTCCAATTCTGTTTTTTATGCAAATATAAAACTAATCCCCAAATATTTCATCTGAGCCATAAAACTTCGTTTCAGGAAATTAGAATAAGTATATAAATATCCTCAATATTTTTTTAATTTTTTTTGCTTATTCCCTCCTTATTTCTCTTATTATACTTTTCAAGACAATTTAAATTCATAAAATACATTTCAATATAGAATAAAAGTTAAATAGAGAAATTTCTAATCCTAAAATTTGGTATTAACTTTTTAAATACTTTATCTTTGCACACTTTTTAAAGTAAAATAGCCTAAGGGTTATTTGCTGATTATGATAGTTAAATAATTTATAAACAAACACTTAAAAAATGAAAAAATTACTTTTTTTCTTGATGGCAATTTTAATCGCTATTCAAGGCTGGACGCAAGTCACATTAAACGAAGGATTCGAAGGCTCAGCCTTTCCTCCTGAAGATTGGACAAAAGTTACGACTCAAGGAACTGTTTCTTGGGAGAGACTCACATCCTCCTCTCCAAGAGGCACTGCTTCTGCAAGTGTAAATTATCAGAGTCCAAACCACACTAACTATCTTATTACTCCTAAATTGAATGTTACGGCAGGACTTGATACTATTAGTTTTTGGGTAAAGTGCCCCAATTACTATTCT
>DUQY01000066.1 GCA_012837565.1 Bacteroidales bacterium
AAAGAAGTAAGACAGATAGAAGAAGGGTTTATGATATGGACCCTGAAATAATTATTCATCGTCTTGAAGGTTATGAAGAGTCGGCAGCAAAGGTGAGATCATATTACCAAAAGAAAAACAAATACTATAGTGTTAATTCTGATGGTCCTGTTGATGTTGTTTTTGATACTCTTTGCAACATTGTTGACGAAGCTTTAAAGAAAGCCTAATTAAGAAAACATACATTAAAAGAAAAATAAAATAATATGCGTTCAAATTTTGTAGATTATGTGACGATTAACTGTAGGAGTGGAAATGGAGGAAAGGGAAGTACCCACCTTCTAAGATCACGTCTAACAGCTAAAGGAGGTCCCGATGGTGGAGATGGAGGAAGAGGAGGACATATTATTTTAAGAGGGAATAAGCAATACTGGACTCTTTTACATCTAAAATACACTAAACACTTAATTGCTAAGGATGGAGGTGATGGTGGTAAGAGCCGTCTTACTGGAGCAGATGGAAAAGATGTTATTATTGATGTGCCTCTTGGAACAATTTGTAGGGACGAACTAAGTGGAGAAATTGATTGTGAAATTATAGAGGAAGGTCAAATGGCTATAATTTCAAGAGGAGGAAGAGGTGGACTAGGCAATGACCATTTCAAAACTCCAACTTTCCAAACACCTCGTTATGCACAACCAGGAGAAGAGGGGCAAGAGCTTTGGAAGGTTGTTGAGTTAAAGATTTTGGCCGATGTTGGGCTTGTAGGATTTCCAAATGCAGGCAAGAGCACATTACTTAGTGTTATTTCAGCAGCTAAACCAGAAATAGGGGATTATCCATTTACTACCCTAACTCCAAATCTTGGAATTGTAGGATATAGGGATGATAAATCTTTTATTATGGCAGATATTCCAGGAATCATTGAAGGAGCATCAGAGGGTAAAGGTTTAGGGCTTCGTTTCCTTAAACATATTGAAAGAAATTCACTACTTCTTTTTATGGTTCCTTGCGATACAGATGATATTACAAAAGAGTATAATATCCTATTAAAGGAACTTGAAAACTTTAATCCAGAACTAATGGATAAGGATAGGATTCTTGCAATAACTAAATCTGATATGCTAGATGAGGGTATGATAGAAGAAATGAAAAAGCTTCTTCCAAAGGGAGTTAAGTCTTTGTTTATATCTTCTGTTGCAAGAAAAGGACTAACAGAATTAAAGGATTTAATTTGGAAAATTCTAAATGAGGAGATTGATAGATAAAGACATTGAACTCTTTTACCTCATTAATGGGCATAGGAGCGACTTCTTTGACTATGTTTTTTCATTTCTAAGTCATAGCCTTAGCTTCATTATAGCTATTCTTGTTGCAACTGCGTTTCTTACAATAAAGAAGTTCAACAAGAAGTTTTGGATTCTAATTATATTAGTTGCCCTATCATTTCTTTTTGCAGATAGAATATCTGTTATTTGTTTTAAGGATGTTTTTGAACGGCTTAGACCAAGCCATGCATTGGCAGGAGTTAATTTAGTCAAGCTTGATTCTTGGCGACTTGTTTTTGACCATAAAGGAGGGCAATTTGGTTTTGTGTCTTCTCATGCTGCAAACGTATTTTCATTAGCAACAATATTCGTTATACTTGGAAAAAGGTATAAAGCTTTCTCAATACTTATAATATTGTGGGCGGTTTTAGTTGCCTATTCAAGAGTTTATTGTGGAGTACACTACCCAGGTGATGTGGTTTGTGGAGCCTTCCTTGGAATATTAGTAGGTTATATTATTACGCTATTATACAAGTATCTCCAAAAGAAGTTTAAGTTCTTATCTACTGATATAAATAATTAATATTG
Source organism: Bacteroidales bacterium (assembly GCA_012837565.1). Classification (GTDB taxonomy): domain Bacteria; phylum Bacteroidota; class Bacteroidia; order Bacteroidales; family P3; genus UBA10566. Next base: position 1,836 of record DUQY01000066.1, read on the forward strand.
ATATATCGGAAGGAGAAACTCCACTTATGCGTGAGGCTTGTCCTATTGTTTTTGGACGAATCTTAGATAGCTTTTCTCTTGCCTCAAAGCTTAGGGAGTTTAAGGCTTGATAGTTGAAATCATCTTTAATAATTAGATTTTCGTGCTTTGATAACTTCTCCGATATTTCTTGTTCCTTAACTATATAGCTCTTATATTTTATCTTAATTTCAGCTGACTCAATTGTTTCTTCCTTTATGCTTTCTTCAATTCCATCTATTTGTTCTTTAAGATAAGGAATATTATCAGCTAAGTCCGTAAGTGTTATTTGTGGACGAAGAAGTAGCTGACCAATCTTTGTTTTCTGATTTATTTTAGGGGTTTCTTTTTCATCTAATAGCTCGTTTACTTCATTTGGATTTGCATTCTTATTTTCAATAAAAGTTATTAAATCATCACAACTCTTTGTTTTTCTTTCAACCCTTTCCATTCTTTCTTTGGATGCTAATCCAAGTGCATACGAAAGAGGTGTTAATCTTTGGTCTGCATTGTCTTGACGCAAAAGAATCCTAAACTCTGCCCTCGAAGTAAACATACGATAAGGTTCATCAACTCCTTTTGTAATAAGGTCATCAATCAAAACTCCAATATAGCTTTCTGAACGTTTAAGAACAAAGGCTGGTTTCTCGTTAAGCTTTAGATGTGCATTTATTCCTGCCATTAAACCTTGTGAACCTGCTTCTTCATAGCCTGTTGTACCATTAATTTGTCCAGCAAAGTATAGGTTTTCAATTTGTTTTGTCTCTAATGTGTCCTTAAGTTGTGTTGGTGGGAAATAATCGTATTCAATTGCATAGCCAGGCTTTTGTATTACTGCATTTTCAAATCCTTTTATCTTCTGTAAAGCTTCATATTGCACACTTAGTGGAAGTGAGGATGAGAATCCATTAATATAATATAAACTAGTATGGTTGCTTTCTGGTTCTATGAAAAGTTGGTGTTGATTTTTCCCTGCAAAGCGGTCTATCTTATCCTCAATTGAAGGACAATAACGAGGACCTACACCTTGTATTCTTCCTTGAAACATTGGTGAATGCTCAAATCCTGTTCTTAATATATCGTGAACATCCAAAGATGTGTATGCTAAAAAGCAACTTCTTTGAACAAGTGTTTCTTTCCTAAGATTCATAAAAGAGAATTGCCTAGGGTTATCATCTCCCTTTTGCTCCTCTAACTTACTAAAGTCAATACTGCGTCCGTCAACCCTCATTGGAGTTCCTGTTTTAAGGGTTAAGACCTCAAAGCCGTAGTTATTATGTAGGTCTTCTGACAACCCTATTGAATTCATTTCACCTATCCTCCCTGCTCCAAAGTTTTGCTCTCCAATATGTATCTTTCCATTCAGGAAAGTACCATTTGTTAGAATAACACTTCTGGCCTCTATCTCTAATCCCATATTGGTTTTAACACCACAAACCTTACCGTTCTTTATATCCAAACCAATCACATCATCCTGCCATAGGCTTAGGTTTTCAATTGAATCCAAGACCTTATGCCAAGTTACGGAAAACATTATATTGTCCACTTGGGCTCTTGGACTCCACATTGCAGGTCCTTTTGAGAGGTTAAGCATTCTAAATTGGAGTGTGTTTTGGTCGGTAATAAGTGCTGAATAACCTCCTAGAGCATCAATTTCTTTAACAATTTGTCCTTTTGCAACTCCACCCATTGCAGGGTTGCAAGAAAGTTGTGCAATTGCATTAAGATTTTGTGTGATAAGCAAAACAGAAGAACCTAAATTGGCTGCTGAGCAAGCTGCCTCGCACCCTGCATGTCCTGCTCCTATAACTATAACATCAAACTTTTTAAACATTCTTCTTCAGCCTTTCTCATTTCTTTTTCTTGAGCCTTTGTCTTATCCTTTAATCCTAAAAGATGAAGGACCCCATGTATAATTACCCTATATAGTTCTTGTTCGAATTCTTGGTTTAGGTTTTGGGAGTTTTCCATAACCCTTTCAACACTTATAAATAAATCTCCTGCAACCTTATCCTTGTCTGAATAATCGAAACTAATAATATCTGTGAAGTCGTCATGGTTAAGGTAGTTCTGATTAATATCCAATAAGTATTCATCTTTGCAAAAAATATAAGATATATCACCTACTTTCATCCCTTTTTTTTCAACCACAGACTTAATCCAAGCCTTAATCTTATTCTTTTTAGATAGAATATCCTTAGTTTCCACAAAATTAAAACTTATTGCCATTTCAAATATTCTTTTTCTTTAATGCTTTTGCTAAGACTTATTCTCCAAATGAATCTCCAATAGGTTTACGAAGAATCATCTCCATTGATTTTTTCATTACTATTGAACCTCTTTTATCTAATTTATATGGTTTTAATAATCCACCCATTGCTTCAAAAGCTCCAGGTTCTCCTTCTTTTGCTGGATAGAAATAGTTAGACATCTCTTTTTCATCTATTTTCTTACCAACATAAATTGTGTCTAATTGAAAAGCAGAAAGACTTCCTATTATTGCTTCAAGCTTGGTTTCTCTGTCTTTTTCTTTTTTTGTAGGTATTATTTTATATTCCCATGTTCCATTAGGCTTATATGTCTTTGCATAGAATTTAAGTCTTGCATCATTTTGTTGCATTTCCAGAGGAAGTCTTATGGTTATGTTTTGTGTGAAGGTATCTTTTAGCAGACATGTCTCAAAGTCTGGTTGGTGATTTGATTTTAAAACAAAATACCCAGCATTGATAATATACTGTCGATGATGTGGAACTAACTTATAGCTTCTTGTTAGATCCTCAAATGATATCACATCTTCAAATTGAATTGTCATTTCACTATTAAGAGTATCTTTTGTATGGATAATGCTTTCTAATGCACCTTTAGGCATTTTGAGCATTGACATATTTTTAGTAACTATTGTTGTGTCTTGTGATGGATAATAATAATCGTTGAACTTGCCTAAGCATTCATCTGGGTTGTTTTCAACTAATATATATACTTTGTTTTTTAAATCTATGCCGTTATGTGTTCTTTCCTGTGCTGATTTATCGTTTAGATTTATCCATTTGAAATCGAATGGCATCTTGTATTTAATAATACATTCTGCTTCACCACTACATGAATGATAGAAACTGCTTGGTGTTTTGCGAACAATAAACTCTGTTTCTTCTCTTGAGGCAAAATAATCAAAAACTGTTATTGCTCTTTCTCTTGCTAGTGAAGAATTCTCTTGCTGAACAACTTCACCATCATCATAACCAATAATAGTAATTTTATAGAATTTATCACTATTGAGATCAAAAGCAATCTTATAAACACTATCCAAAGCATCTAATGCCTCTTCGGTATAGTTTGATTTTCTTGGTTCGAAACAAATATATGCTTCAAATTTCTCAGGAAATAAAGACTGAGGCTTAAGTCCTTTTGGAGTTCTTTGTCTTTGGGTAGCTGGAATAAGGATTTGGCTACAAGATGAGGTTTTTGTTTTTTGGGCAAAAAGGTTTGTCCCTATTACCATTATTATTAAAAGAAGTATTGTTTTTTTCATAGGACTTATGAATTAATTAAATCAATAATAATTTTTTCTGCTGTGTATCCATCTGCTTGCGAGGAATAGTTTTGAACTATCCTATGGCGAAGCACCGATACTGCAACAGCCTTAACATCTTCTATATCTGGAGAGTATTTCCCTTTAAGCACTGCGTGGCATTTAGCACCAATAATCAGATATTGTGAAGCTCTAGGGCCTGCTCCCCATGAAAGGTATTTTTGAGCAATTGGGTGGACATTTGGGGTTGAAACTCTTGTTTTCTCAACCAAGCGAACAGCATATTCATAAACATTATCAGTAACAGGAATCTTTCTAATTAAGTCTTGCATTAGAATGATTTCTTCTTTCGATAATATTTTATTTACCTTGACATCTTTCCCTGTTGTAGTAGCTTTTAATATATTTATTTCTTCTTCAAAGCTAGGATAATCTAACCAAAGCATAAACATAAATCTATCTAGTTGTGCCTCAGGTAGGGGGTATGTTCCCTCTTGCTCGATTGGGTTTTGTGTAGCAAGAACGAAGAAGGGTTCTTCTAATATATTAGTATGTCCAGAAACAGTAACCGAATGCTCTTGCATAGCTTCCAAAAGAGCTGCTTGAGTTTTTGGAGGGGTACGGTTGATTTCGTCTGCTAAAATAATATTAGCAAAGATTGGTCCTTTAATGAATTTGAACCTCCTATTTTCATCCAAAACCTCACTCCCAACAATATCTGAGGGCATAAGGTCTGGTGTAAATTGTATCCTATTATATGATAAGCCTAAGGCAGATGAAATGGTGTTTACAAGTAGTGTTTTTGCTAAGCCAGGCACTCCAACTAATAAGCAATGACCTTTTGAAAATATTGAAATAAGAACTTGGTCAATAATATCTTCTTGCCCAATTATTATCTTGCCTATTTCCTGTTTTAATAATTGAGTTTTTTCAACAAGCGTGTTTAGTTGATTTACATCAGAGGAGTAGTTATTAGAAGAGTCTTGCATAATTAATTGTTTTTCATCCAGTTCATTTTATAATTACAATCCTTATAATCATTGTCTATCTTAAGATAGGTTTTAGAAATTCTATTCTCAGCCCACTCAATAACAGCTTTTGTTTTTGCAGTCTCAAGTGCAGAATTATAAATTTTGTCGTAGTCGTCCTTTAGGTTAATTTTATGTTGTGCTGTTTTAGCCATAACTTTAATTAATCTATAAGCTGAGCCCGACTCTGTTTTGAAGACTGTTGGACTAATTATATCTCCTTGATTGTATTTTTCGAAATTTATTTTATCAATGTTTTCCATCATTTCATTTGTATTTTCTTTAGGAAAACGAGCATTGGCAGTATAAGGATTGATAATCTTTCCTCCGGTTAGTTTTGAAGGGTCATCGGAGTATTTCTTTATTGCATCCTCAAATGTTATTTCTTTGTTATTGATAAGTGTTTGTATGCTATCAAGTAATTTCTTTGTTCTTGCAAGTTCAATGTTAGATACCTTTGGTTGAATAAGAATATGGCGACAATTTATTTGGTCACCTCTTCTTTCAATCATTTGAATAATATGAAATCCAAACTTTGATTCAAAAACTGGCGAAACCTCTCCTTCTCTTAGTGGGAATGCAACAGCTTCAAATTCTGAAACCATAAATCCTCTTGAAAAGAAACCTAGCTCACCACCTTTTTTTGCAGATGCCTCATCTTCTGAGTAAAGAGTTGCAAGGGTGGAAAACTTATCTCCCTTAAGTATTCTTTCTCTATAACCATTGAGTCTATCTTTAATTATCTCCTTTTCTTTTGGAGATATTTTAGGAGTAATAACTATTTGAGAGAATTCATATTCTTGCTCAATTGTTGGGAGGCTATCTTTAGGGATATTATTATAGAAATCGGTAACTTCTTTAGGAGTTATCTTAATACTTGAAGTGATTTTACCATTAACTTCAGTTATAAGTAGATTCTCCTTAATTACTTCTTTATAGAATTCCTTTATCTCATTAATAGATTTATTCATTTGCTTTTCCAAGTTCTCTCTTGAGCCTGCCGAATGCATCATATAGTTAATACGATTATCCATCTCTCTATTTATTTGGGCATCTGAAATTACTATTGAATCAATTTCTGATTGGTGTAGCATTAGTTTATTGATAAGAAGGCTTTCAAATATCTCACATTTAACATTAAAAGGTTCTTCAACTACTCCATAGTTTTGTTTTTGCTGTAAGTAGGTTGTTTCAAGTTCCGATTGCTTAATCATGTTCTTTCCAACAACGGCAATAACTTTATCTAATATATTTGTTTGAGCAAAAACATTGGTGCCAAGTAAACAAACTAAGCCAATAAGGATAAATTTCTTCATTAAATACTAATTAATTGATTATGGAATTGAAAACGTCATCATATACCTTATAAGTATAATCTTTGCGTAATTTCTTTATCCACTCGTCTTCTAAATATTCTTGATAATCTGAAGTTGCAATACCTTTTGCCTCTCCAAGTGTTTTTAGTGAAGGCGAAAGAATAGCATGAGTTATTACAATATATTTCTTTTTGTCGTTATCAAATTCAATAATATCGCTTACTCCAACCTTCCAGTTAGTTTTGTCAACAACCCTATTATCTCTTTTTTCAAATCTATTCCACTTGTAGTCGAAATACTTTGAAGTGTCTGATTTGACTTTAAAGTTCTTAGCTAATAAGTTTTGAATCTCTTGGTTTGATTTCTTTTTCTTAAAGCCCTTTTCAATTACTTTCTTTGCCTTTACGAAATCAATATCTTTTCCAAAGCTAAATATTGTAGCATCAGCTCTTTCTTTCCACTGGTATTTCGAATTATTGTTTTCAAAGAACTTGCTTAAACCTATGGTGTCAACAATTGATTTGTTCCAAATAAACTTATCTGTTATTGTGAAAATTAGAATACCATCTCTAAACTCATCAACAGTTAGTTTAAGTTCAGGGTGCTTTTGTTCTAATTTTGAATCTGCGTAAGTTATTACCTTTTCGTTTGCAATCTTTTTATAAAGTTTATGAACGTATGTAGGAATATACTCTGGGGTTTGTTCTTGTTGCATTGATTCAATCTCTTCTGCTAGGTCTTTTTGTGTAAATGAATAATCTCCAATAGTGAAAATTACTTCTCCACCAATAAAGTTTTCTGGAACATCCCATTTTGCTGAGAAAATAGAATCTGTAATTATTCCACTAACAGCATCAAGTTTTGTTAAGTCTTCTTTGAAACTATATTCTTCTTTGCTTTTCTTAATAAACTCTTCAATTGTCCTATAACTTCTAACATCTCTTGCAATACGTTGTTCAATATCCTTACGTTGCACCTCCAGACTTTGCACAGGAACCAAAGATACTGGCTTAAGTATATGCCAGCCATATCTTGTTTCAAATGGTTTTGTGAATTCTTTAAGTGGAGTTTTGATAATCATATCAGTATATTCAACAGGCATATTTACCACCCTTTGACCAGCAAGCACGCCTTGACTTCTTGCAGAATACTTATCATCTGAGTATTTTGCAACAATTGTATCAAAAGGAACATTATTTTGAATATCAGCATATGCTCTATCAACTATATTCTTGCATTCTTGAGGGCTTGAATGATTGTCGAAATTAACCCAAATGTGAGCAATTGTTGCTGTTGAGTAAGGAGCTGGCTTACGATCGGTTAATTGTATTATATGATATCCTCTTTGAGAACGTATAGGCATTGAAATTTCATTAACTTTTAGGTTGTAGCATGCTGTTTCAAAAGGATATATCATACTAAATGATGTGAAATAACCTAAGTCACCTCTATTTCCTTTCATTTTGTTTTGACCCTCGTTAGTGTTTTGGTCTTTTACTGAAGGATCTTCAGAATACTGAACTGCTAAATCTCCAAAGTTCTCTCCCTTTAAGATTCTTTTCCTAAGGTCTAATGCTTTGTTATAAGCCTCTAAAGTGTCTTTTGGAGTAGCATTGGTTGGTATCATAATTAGAATATGAGAAGCTCTAATAATCTCTTTTGTTCTCTCATAAGCCTCATTAACCAATTCCTCAGTAACGGTTTTATCGTTTAAATATGGTTCAATTAATTGCTTCCTATATGTACTAACTTCTTGAACATATTCAGGTAATGTGTCAAGTCCTAATTTCTTTGCCTCAGCAAGCTTTAGCTTAAAGTTAATATATAGATCTAAGTATTCATCCAAGTCTTTTTTTATTATCTTCTTTTCAGGATTTGGATTATTCCTTTGGTACATTTCAACAAATGTTTCTTTAGAAATGTTTTCCCCAGCAACTTTAAGAACGATATCGTTGTCTGTTTGGGCAAATGTAAATGAAGCAATTAAGCTAAATAATACAATACTGATAAATCTCTTCATAGTAAAATCTAATTGTTTTTTGAAATTTTTTTATTAGCGAGAGTAATTTGGAGCCTCTCTTGTAATTGTTATATCGTGTGGATGACTTTCGGTATATCCTGCAGCAGTTATTTTAATAAACTTAGCTTGTTGTAATGCTGCAATATCTTTAGAGCCCGTGTAGCCCATTCCTGCTCTTAGTCCACCAAGTAGCTGATGAACAACCTCAGATATAGTCCCTTTAAATGGAACTCTTCCAACGATTCCTTCAGGAACTAATTTATTAAGATCTTCTTCCATATCTTGGAAATACCTATCTTTCGAGCCTTGCTGCATTGCCTCCAAAGATCCCATTCCTCTATATGCCTTGTACTTTCTTCCTTCATAAATAATGGTATCACCAGGAGACTCTTCAACACCAGCTAGCAAAGAACCAGCCATAATGGAGCTTGCACCAGCAGCCAGTGCCTTAACAATATCCCCAGAATATCTAATACCACCATCTGCAATAATTGGAATATTCATTCCCTCCACAGCATGTGCAACATCATAAATTGCACTTAGTTGAGGAACTCCAATACCAGCAATAATTCTTGTTGTGCAAATACTGCCAGGTCCAATACCCACCTTTAAAGCATCAGCACCAGCTTCCACCAATGCAATTGCAGCCTCAGCAGTAGCAATATTCCCAACAACAATATCAATATCCTTATATTTTTTTCTAACATTTCTAACAACATCAATCACATTCTTGCTATGACCATGAGCCGTATCAATAACAATTGCATCAACTCCTGCTGCAATTACAGAATCAATCCTTTCATACATATTAGGAGTAATTCCAATTCCAGCAGCAACCCTCAAACGTCCCAAAGTATCCTTGCAAGCATTTGGACGCTCCTTAACCTTAATAATATCTCTGTAAGTAATTAGCCCAACAAGCTCTCCTTTATCATTAACCACAGGCAGTTTTTCAATCCTATGTTGTTGAAGGATATCTGCAGCCATCTCAAAGTCTGTGTTCTCAGGAGCAGTAACAACTTCTTTTGTCATCACCTCTGTAATAGGGCGATGAAGATCTCTTTCAAATCTCAAGTCTCTATTGGTTACAATACCAATTAACCTATGATTATCATCAATTACAGGAATCCCTCCAATGCTATATTCCTTCATAAGAGCTAAAACGTCCTTCACAATTGCATCCTTTTGAATTGTTATAGGATTTATTATCATCCCATTTTCAGCCCTCTTAACCTTTACCACCTCAGCAGTTTGCTGTTCTATGCTCATGTTTTTATGAAGAACACCAATACCACCCTCTTGTGCCATTGCAATAGCTAACTTAGCTTCTGTAACCGTATCCATAGCTGCAGAAACAATTGGAATATTAATTGGAATATTACGTGAAAAGAATGAATTTGTCTGAACCTCTCTTGGGATAAGCTCAGAATATGCAGGGACTAATAAAACATCGTCATATGTAAGCCCTTCGCCAACGAATTTGTTTGAATTTGAAAACATCTCTTTTGAATATATTATATCAGGCAAAGGTAGTAATTATTTATTAATCCAAAAAATAAAAAACAGAAAAACTAAAAACCTAATAAGTTTGGCAAATAGCAAACGAAAAGTTTTTAATAAATAAAGGTTTAGGAGTTGGCACTAAGCTAACTTGTCTTAGTGCAACACTGAACCTATTAAAGTACATTAGTTGAGTGTCACCGTTTCACTCTTCTTAGGGGGTGCGAAACAGAGAAACAAGATTCATTTCCAATACTTTGCAAAATAATGGTGACACTTTCGCCCTAAAACAGCCAAAATCATCAAAATAATCTGTGGCATTAAAAAGCATTTCAGTATAGTTTAGAATACCAAAAAAGAAAAGAGTCAAAAACTATTGATTAACTGCAAAAAAATTCGTATATTTGCAAAATAGAAATGATAGGAATAAGCCCTAGAGATTTCAGTCCAAAACCCCATATAAATTTCCTTAAAGTAAAATGATGCACATCTTTCACCCCGAAAGATGTACATCATTTGATATGAAAGATGTGCATCATTTGGTTAGTGAAACGAAGATTCAGTAATTTATTACAGCGTTTCAGAAAATTAGAACAAAGAAAGAAAAAAATGAAACGAAGATCTACGACGCTCAAACGAAGATCTAATATTTGCAAGCTTTTCGATTGATTATTAGGTTTGTTTCCGTGTTTCCAACCCTATAGTAAGAGGAAACATGGAAACACCAATAATATACTTTATAAAACGCCAAAGCATAAATAAAACCTAAGAAAAGTTTCAATCCAAGAAAATATAAACTCTTAAGCACTCGTATTATATCAAGACGGGTGAAGGAAATGGAAAATTCCTACAAAGATATCATCTTCACGGGATTATTCTTGTTGCAGCGTTTCACTCTAATAAGGGTGGTGCTACAGTGCAATTTTGTTAATAATCAACAGTTTGTATAAGAAGCCGTGCAAAAAGGGTGGATATCATAGAAAAACTCTGTTTAGTTAAAATACTTTTATCACTTGTTGAGGTAGATATATTTTAACTAAAGAGCTATACATATTATATAGTGGTTTTTTCTTATCTATGATGAAAGTTGTAAAAATCATTGTATTTTTGCACGTTATTTATAATAGTATGACTTATGAAAAATTTAATTTTCAAAATATTTGTTCTATCTATATTGATATTTAGTTCAAAATTAAATGCTCAAATTATTATTGGGCAAGACGTTAAAAATCCAAATCCAATTATTAAGGAATCATCTGAGAGTTTGTTCCTTTCCCAAACATTTTCTTTTTTAAGCCTTGAAAAGGAGAGGACAGAAAAAGGTATCTTCTATAAAATTGATATGGGAGATGACTTTGGAACAAGCCAAAAGGTTGGTATGCCTGAATTGCCTACTTATTCTCAATTGATTGAGCTGCCTTACGGTGCTAATATAGAAATAGAGTATAGCAATGTGGTTACTGAAACGTATGCATTAGAAAAATATGGTGATTATAAAATTATACCATTTCAAAAATCTATGTCTAAGAGTGAGACTGAAAATCCTTTTCTTATTAATGAAAAAGAATATCTTAATAATAGATACTTTGGTAGTGACTTGGTTGTGGTTGAGAAATTAGGTTTTATGGGTGGGGTTAGATTGGCTCGTTTGTCTGTTTCGCCAATCCAATATAATCCTGTTTCTAACACAATTATTTTTGTTAAATCTTTTGATGTTAACATTAAGTTTGTCAATATTGATATTAAGGCAACCAGTGAGGCTAAACTCAAATATAATAATCAGCAATCTGCTTTTGTGGGACAGAAAACCGTTAATAATAAGGGTTTGTCGGCAGCAGTTCCTTCCTACCCAATTAGTAGGCCTTTGAAAATGATTATTCTTTCAGATCCTATGTTTGAAGATGCTTTGCAGCCTTTTATTCTTTGGAAGAAAGAAAAAGGGATTGAAATTGTTGAGCTGTATAAAGGTCAGCCTGGTGTTGGAACAACAAGAGAGGAGATGAAGGACTATCTGAAATCGTTATGGGATAATGCCTCTGCTAGTTCTCCTGCGGCTGATTATCTTCTAATTTGTGGTGATATTGACCAAATTCCTGCTTTTCCTATTGTAAATAATCAAAGTGGTTCGGCTCCAACCGATTTATATTATGCTGAATATACTGGTGACTATTTGCCAGACTTGTTTTATGGTAGGTTTTCTGCAGAAACTGTTGCTCAAATGACTAATATAGTTAATAAGACTATTGTGTATGAGAAGAAGCTAATGCAAGATAATTCATACTTAAAGAAAACTCTCTTGGTAGCTGGTAGAGAAACTAACTCTCCTGCTCCAACTTGTGGTAATGGTCAGGTTAATTATGCAAAGTCTTACCTTAAAAACAATCCTAATATTGATACCTTGGTATATTATAATCCTGCCTCTGGTAGTCTTTCTACTCAAATTAGAGATAGTATTGCAAAAAATGGATATTCATATATTAATTATACAGCTCATTGTGATCAAAATGGTTGGGCAAGTCCTACATTGTCACAGTTTGATGTTAAGAATATGAATAATACTGGAAAATACTCATTCTATATTAACAATTGTTGTCTCTCAAGTAAGTTTAGTGATAATGAATGTTTTGCTGAAGCTATACTAAGAGCTGATAATAGAGGTGGTGTTGGTGCTATTGGTGGAAGTAGTTATACATATTGGTTTGAAGACTTTTATTGGTCTGTTGGTAGTAAGGCGATAAATGTAAATCCTACTTATGATGCTAATAATTTAGGGTCTTACGATAGGATATTTCATAAAAACAATGAGCCTTATGCAAAATGGTACACAACTGCTGGACAAATTATGCAAGCAGGGAACCTTTCTGTTCAACAATATGGCTCAAACTTATCAAATTATTATTGGGAGATATACCACTTAATGGGCGATCCATCACTTACTCCTTATATTGGTTTGCCAATAACTATGACAAGCACTATTGCTGATTCAATTCCTCTTGGAACATCAAGCATTTCAGTTTCAACAGATCCCTATGCTTTTGTTGGAGTCTCTCAAAATGGCATCCTATTAGGAGCTTCTCAGGCAGATGTAAACGGAAGTGTTGATATTAATTTCAATAACCCAATTAATCTTCCCGAGAATCTAAAGGTAGTGATTACTAATCAGTTTTCAAGCCCTATTATCGATTCAGTAGCGATCTTTCTTCCAACTTATCCTTTAATCAATTTAAGTTCGATTAAGTATTATAATACTCAAATGGAGGAAGTGACAGAGCTGAAAAACAATGAAGATTATTTTATAAGTCTAAATGTTGAAAACCTTGGCACCGTAGCAATTGATAGTGTGAGATTAGAAATTAACAATACGCCAAATTTGCAATTTAGTGACTCAGAAGAATATATTGGATTTGTTGGAGCAATGTCTAGTGTTGTTTCTGAGCATTCTCTGAAGGTGAAGATATTAGATGGAGTTTTAGACAGAACTCAAATCGATTATATAATTAATATTTCAGGCCAGAATGGTTATTCCGATTATAAGGACTTTTCAATTGAAGCTTTTTGTCCTGTGCTGGAGATAGAAAACATAAAACTTTCAAAAGACAGTAATAATAGTTTACTAACAGGACAAGGAGTTATTATTAGTTTTGATATAAAAAATACAGGAAGAAACTTGTCAGATGCAGGGAGTGTTTCTTTGCTTGCTATGTCTTCTAACCTTTCTTTCCCAGAAGATAGCACAGACGCCTTAAGTCCTTTGCCTCCAAATGCTTCATTATCGTATGCTTTTAATCTTATCTTAGATGATGGCATTTCAAATAACAATTATATAAAATTCAAAATATCTGCAATTGCTAATCAATACTTCAATGCAACAATATACGATTCTATCATATTGAATGGACAAATTGAAACCTTTGAAACAAGAGATCTTAGATCTTTCCCTTGGATTAATGATGCTCTTAGGCCTTGGGTTATTGAATCAGCTGTAGAGAATGTTTATCAAGGACAATATTCTTTGAAATCAGGTGCCATTACAAATTCCCAAAATACTACTTTAAGTATTAATATGAAATCAATATCTAATGATAGCATATCTTTCTTTCTAAAGACTTCCACAGAAAATGGTTATGATAAACTTTTGTTTTATATAGATAATTCTTTTGTTTTTGAGAAATCAGGAGAATATAATTGGAAAAGGTATGCCTTTGCAGTAAGTGCTGGAGATCATAATTATAAATGGGTATATGAGAAAGATTACTCTACAAATAATGGTGATGATGCTGTGTGGTTAGATAATATTAAATTCCCTTTAAATGCAAAAGTAATCTCTATTGATGAAATTGAAGATAAAATGGATAAGATTACGATTTATCCGAATCCGGCTAAAGACATAATCAATATTACTAACCTGAAAGCTAATTCAGATATTGTTTTATATGATTTATTAGGAAGAGTTAAGCTGTCCATTTCAAACAAAATGGTTTCAAATATTAATGTTTCAAGTCTTCCAAACGGAGTCTATTATTTGTCCATTAGATCTGATAAGAGTATTATTAATAATAAAATTATTATAGCAAGATAGAAGAATAATGCAAGATACTACTAACAATCATCTTGATGTAGCTCAAACGCAAAAAACGATTTATCCAATATTTATTGTATCTGATTCTATTCAAAAAGATACAAATATAGTTGGGTTTAAAGATTATGTAGTAAGAACCCTAAATTGCCATACTGAACCTTTAATAGAAAGAGAATCTTTGTTTGGTAAAAAGACCTATGTGAATAAAGATTTAAAGATGCTTGAACGACCAAACACATCTGCTGAGGGCTGGATATATGGTGTTATTTTTCTTGCTGCAATTTTTTATTTGCTACTAATAAAGATTTTTTCTAACAAAATTAAGCACGTAATTAGAGGGACATATAGCCATTTAACTTTGTTTATTATTCTTTCTTTTCTTTTTATTCCAGTCTTTGCTCTCTTGTGTTATACGCCCATAAGTCAGTATAATTATTACTACTATTTCCCAATTAAATCTCATTTCGCAATATTCCTTTTGCTTTACTTCATTATCCTTACTTATGCTTTAATTAAATACATTTTGATTTTTTTCTTTGGAGAGCTCTTTAGGGCAAGGTCAATATGTTTTAACTATAATTCAAATCAACTAGGGTTCTATTTTATTAGTGGAATAATTATGATTCCTTTTCTCTTTTTCTATTATTATTCGCCTAATAGTGCTAAAGATAATATATTAATAGCAATATTAATTGTGTTTTCTATATTGTTGTTAACTAGGCTTGTAAAGGGACTCCTCCTAGTTTTGAGTGAAACAAAGTTCTCTAAATTCTATTTATTTGTTTATCTTTGCATTCTCGAATTTATACCATTAATAATAATATATAAGTCTTTAATTGATTATTAAATACTCTGAAAAATTAAGTCTATGTGTAAACCAGTAATAAAAAATATTCTTATTTCTCAACCTGCACCCTTAGATATTGAAAAGTCTCAATATAAAATATTAATTGATAATCATGGTGTTGAATTAACTTTTAATAAGTTCTTCGATATAACTGGAGTATCAAACAAGGATTTTAGAGCCTCTAAGATTAATATTTTAGATCATTCAGCTGTTATAGTAACTAGTAAATTGGCTATTGATAATTATTTTAAATTGGCAAAAGAACTTAGATTAGTTATTCCTGAGAGTATGAAGTTTTTCTGCGTTACAGAAGGTATTGCAAACTATTTACAAAACTATATTCAATATAGAAAGAGAAAGATTTTTTATGGTAAATTGCAGTTTTCAGAACTAATAGATACAATGTTAAAGCACAAGGAAGAAACTTTTCTATATCCTTGTTCGGATGATACCTCTTCGGAAAACTTTAAGCTTCTCGACAAAAATAAGATTAAATATACCAAGTCAGTAATGTATCGTTCTGTTCCAAATGATTTAAGAGGATTAGATATTGAGAAATTTGATATGGTTGTGATGTTTAGTCCAATTGGCGTTAGCTCTTTTATCGAAAGTTTCCCTAGTTATAACCATGAGAAAATAGATTTTGCAGCATTTGGATTAAGTACACAGGCAGCATTAAAAGATGCTAAAATAAAAACAATTATTCCTGCACCTACCCCAGCCACTCCTTCAATGATTATGGCTATTGATAGATATATGAGCCTTAGTCCAGAGGAAAGGGCAGAGCATAAGGAGAGGATTGAAGAGGAATTTAATAAGAAAGCAGATAAAAAATCTTCTGTTACTTTAAAAGTTACGACCAAAAAGACATCTAAACCCAAGTCAAATAATATTGGTTAATGTTTCAATTCACTAAGAGAGAAAAACTATGTAATAGGACTGAAATACAAAACCTATTTACAAAAGGACAAAGCTTTCTAGTCTATCCTTTTAGTGTGAGATATACTATCAAAGATAATACTATTTCCCCTAAGGTTAAGGTCTTGTTATTGTCTCCCAAAAGATATCAAAAACTAGCTGTTAGCAGAAACAGGGTTAAACGATTAATTAGAGAAACTTATAGGTTAAGTAAAGACAGTATTATTAAATTTGCTAAGCAAGAAGCTTGCGATATTAATATTTCAATATCGTTGGTTAGTAAAGATATCCCTACTTATTATTTGGTTGACGAGTCAATGAAGAAGATATTAAATAGAATAATTATTAATACTAAGGATGATATTGAAAAGAATTGTCAAAATAATTAACAGGTTTTTTTATTATATATTTATTGGTATTATAAGGTTTTATCAATCAGCTATATCACCACATACACCAGCTACATGTAGGTTTGCCCCAACATGTTCTCAGTACTCACTTGAAGCGATAAAAAAACATGGACCTTTTAAGGGAGGCTGGCTTGCTTTAAAGAGGATATTTAGATGTCATCCGTGGGGAGGAAGTGGATACGATCCTGTTCCCTAAAAAGTTTAGAATGGCAAGTCGCCTAAGTCATCACCCTCTGGTAATTCATTAATAATACTCGATAGATTTATTTCTGCATTATTAATACGATTTGTATCATTTTGAGGGTTATTACTTTTAGATAGAACAGTAAAAGTATCGGCAATTATGTCAACAAAGTACTTCTTATTCCCTTCTTTGTCATCCCATTGTCGAGATCTTATTTTACCTTCAAGATAAATTTGCATACCTTTCTTTAATACTTTCTCAGCATTTTCTGCTATATTATTCCAACAAACAATGTTATGCCATTCAGTTTGTTCAACTTTATGACCATCCTTGTTTTTATACGATTCGTTAGTTGCCAAACTAAAAGTAGCTTTCTTTATTCCATCAAAAACTAAAATATCAGGGTCTTTTCCCAGATTCCCAATTAAAATTACTTTATTAACTCCAGCCATAATCCAATTTATTTTTTAAATTTAATGATAGAAAACAAGTATTTAATGATGCAAATATATAAAATAGTTTTAATAAGTTCCTATTTCAAGTTATTAATGCAATCAATTAATAATAAATGACTAAAGTATAATAAATTTGTTTTTCTAATCAAATTAGAACGAAGCCCTCTTAAGTCTCTATCAAACAATGTTATATGAAGATGCTTGACCTTTTTGAAAAAAAGTAAATAGCAAAAAAAAAATTAAACTGATTGAAAATGAACAAATTTGTTTTGTTTGAAAAAATGTTTTTATATCTTTGCAAAATGTTTATAATCAAAAAATGGTTAGACAAATTGAAATTAAAGGATTAATTTTTAATTAAATAAGTATAAAAAGAAATGACAAAAGCTGAAATCGTAGCAGAAATTGCACAAAGAACAGGATTAGAGAAAGTTAACATTCAAGCGACTGTTGAAACTTTTATGGAAGTTATCAAGGATTCTCTTGGAAAAGGTAATAATGTATATTTAAGGGGCTTTGGAAGCTTTATCATTAAAAGAAGAGCAGAAAAAACAGGAAGAAACATCTCAAAAGGAACAACTGTTATCATTCCTGCACATAATATCCCATCATTCAAGCCTTCAAAGACTTTTATGAATGAGATTAAAGTAAACGTAAAATAATTTAATATTTAAGAAAATGCCAAGCGGAAAGAAAAGAAAAGGCCATAAAATGGCTACTCACAAACGTAAAAAACGTTTGCGTAAGAACAGACATAAGAATAAGAAATAGTTTTCTTAATATGTTTTGATTTATAGAAATATAATTTCAAAAATGCAAATGTTGCGAAGCATTATTTAGCTTTAATGCTTCGCAATATTTTTAATAATATTTACGGCTCCTATGAATAAAGATTTAATAATTGATGTAAAGGATTTGGGAGTTGAAATCGCTTTGCTTGAGGACAAGCAACTTGTAGAATTACACCAAGAAAAGAACGAAACAAGTCATCTTGTTGGCGATATCTATTTAGGTACTATTAAGAAGATAATGCCGGGTCTTAATGCCGCATTTGTTGATGTTGGGCATGAAAAGGATGCATTTCTACACTATCTTGACTTAGGACTTCATTTCAATTCTTTAGATAAATTTACTCGAACTTGTATCAGTGCTGATGCAAAGAGTGTTTTTATTGAAAAGATGAAATTAGAACCCGATTTAGAAAAAAACGGGAAACTTAATAATGTCTTAAAGCAAGGACAAATTATTTTAGTTCAAATTGCTAAAGAACCAATATCTACAAAAGGTCCAAGGCTCACCTCTGAGCTTTCTTTTGCGGGAAGATATTTGGTCTTAATTCCATTTTCAAATAAGATTTCTATTTCTTCAAAAATTAAAAGTGTTGAAGAAAGAAACAGGCTTAAACGCTTAATCCAAAGTATTCGTCCAAACAATTTTGGCGTAATAATAAGGACAGTTGCCGAAAATCAAAATGTTGCTGAATTAGATGCAGACTTAAAAGATTTATTATCGAAATGGGATGTAATCTATAAAAAGTTACCTAAGACTCTACCTCCTAATAAACTTGTTTCTGAGATTGATAAATCAACCGCTATTCTTCGAGACTTATTGTCGGATGATTTTACAAACGTATTTGTAAATAATGCGGATATGTATGAGGACTTAAGGTCTTACATGAAAACAATATCTCCAGAGAAAGTTGATTTGGTTCGTCATTATAAATTACAGACTCCAATTTTCGATCAGTTTGGAGTTTCAAATCAAATTCGCAATTCTTTTGGTAAGGTTGTAACAATTAGGTCTGGTATTTATTTGGTAATAGAGCAAACAGAAGCAATGTGTGTTGTGGATGTTAATTCAGGACACAGAAGTAAATCATCGCAAGATCAGGAAGAGAATGCTCTAATGGTTAATATGGAAGCCGCTGAGGAGATTGCCAGGCAGATGAGACTACGCGATATTGGAGGAATAATAGTAATAGATTTTATTGATTTAAATATTGCAACCAATAGGAAGCAACTTTTCACTAAAATGACTGAGCTAATGTTAAGGGACAAAGCTAGACACACTATTTTACCCCTAAGTAAATTCTGTTTGATGCAGATAACACGTCAAAGAGTTAGACCAGTGATAACTTTTGATTTATCTGAGATATGTCCAGTATGTGGAGGCACAGGCAAGATTAAATCTTCAATAATAATTGTAGATGAGATTGAAAATGATCTAAAATACTTAGTTCAAGAGCAAAACGAAAAAAACTTAACAATCATCGTTCATCCTTTCGTTCACTCATACCTTACAAAAGGATTCTTTTTATCACGAATAAAGAAATGGGAAAGAACGTATAAATCAAAAATAAAATTACTAGAAGATACTAATTTTAGTCTTTTAGAATATCAGTTTTTGAATGCGAACAAGGATGCAATAAAATTATAATATAACATATTATAGTTTTGAGATATTTGACTCTCTTCTTTTAATAGGAGAGAGTTTTTTGTTTTCTGAATCTTTGTTTTAACTTATTAGTTCTTTGTTTCAGTAAATTACTTCTTTGATTCAAAAAATCCTTTCAGCGTTTCAATTTACTATAATATATAATGCTGACGACTAAGGTCTTTGTTTTGGGATATAAGTCCTAAAAAGAATAAATCTACACTTACAAGTGTTCGTGGGTCATTAGTAATTTTGTGAAATTCCATATAGGATTCTTTGCTCTGGTATGGGTTTTTTATACAGAGAATAGTTTTGTCGTCGACTTGGTTTTGGATATTTTGAAATTCAATATAGGAACAAGAAATTTTAATAATGTTTTCTTTTCCAAATTCTTCTTCAAGTGCATGAATTAATTTGTTTGGATTTTTCCTATTTTTCTTTATTAGTTTGTTGTATAAATCAAACATATAGGGGGAGTGAATAGAATATTCGTTTTTCTTTTTTAATAAATGTAATAGCCTATTTTTCTGTTTGAATATATTCATATTATAGTATGGTTGTATATTTATTTATAATTGCAAAGATAAGCTTTTTTGAAATAATTTATTTACCTTTGCTGATTAAAGAGGTTAATTATTGACTTTATAATTAATCTGGAATAATAAAATAAAGAATTAAACTGTTTATTCTTAGCGATGAAATTATACACAGAGGAAGTTGTCAAGAAATATAGAAAAAGAACCGTTGTTAAAGGAGTTTCAATTGAAGTTAATCAAGGAGAAATTGTTGGGTTATTAGGTCCAAATGGTGCTGGGAAAACAACAACTTTTTATATGATGGTAGGCTTGATTAAGCCTTATAGTGGGGAAGTTTTTCTTGATGATCAAAGGATAACAGATATGCCAATGTATCAAAGGGCTCAGCTTGGGGTAGGATATTTAGCTCAAGAGGCTTCTGTTTTTAGAACCCTATCAGTAGAGGATAACATTATGGCAGTTTTGGAATTTAGGGACCTAACTCAAAAAGAAAGAGTAACCATAATGGAGGATCTACTTAATGAGTTTGGACTTAACCATATTAGAAAAAGTAAGGGTAATCAACTTTCAGGAGGAGAGAGAAGAAGAACAGAGATTGCAAGAGCCTTAGCGGCTGACCCAAAGTTTATTCTTCTTGATGAGCCTTTTGCTGGGGTTGACCCTATTGCAGTTCAGGATATTCAAACTATTGTTTCGAAATTAAAAGAAAGAAATATAGGAGTTTTAATAACAGATCACAATGTTCACGAAACTCTTACCATTACCGACAGAGCTTATTTATTATTTGAAGGCAGTGTTTTGAAAGCTGGAACTCCTAAAGAGCTTGCATCAGATGAGCAAGTTAGAAAGAAGTACTTGGGAGAAAACTTTGAATTACGATAAAAAGGAATATTATGCTTTTTATTTTCATAGATAAAATAACAAATAGAGTAGGATATACTTTAAGTTTAATTTTCAAGGATATACTTGGTGTTGATTATAAAATAACAACCAATAGAGAGGCATTTGAAAGTTATGAAGGTCCTAAATTGTCATATTCTAAAAATAGAATAGCAGATGAACCATTTATTTGTTCAACGGATTTGCTTTTTGAAACAGTGATTGAAATAAAAGAGCTAAACCTATTTGAATATAAAGGTAATCCTGCAGTGTTTAGAACATATTCAAAGGACTCATTACTGCCTTTTGATATTTTTGCAGCTTCTTTTTATTTTGTTTCAAGGTATGAAGAATACCTCCCATTTATTCAGGACAGCCATGGAAGGTTTCGTTACCAAGAAAGCTTTGCTTTTCAGAACTCTTTCCTTCATAAGCCAATTGTAAATATTTGGGCAAAACTATTAGAGCAAAAGCTTAAGGATATATATCCTGATTTGATATTTACCAAGCATTATTTCCGATTCTATAATACTATTGATATTGATTCTGCGTATTCATTTAAGGAAAAAGGGATAGCAAGGAAAGCTGTTGGGTTTATAAGAGATATTATTAGTGGGAACTTCTCTGAAGTTGTTTATAGATTTAATGTCTTGTTTTTAGGGAGGAAAGATCCTTATGATACTTTCGATTATCAAATCTCTCTAATAAAGAAACACAAACTTAAAACAATTTACTTCGTTCTTTTTGGTCATTATGGGAAGTACGATAAAAACATATCGCCATATAATAAGAAGTTTCAGATGCTTATCAAGTATCTTTGTGACTATGCAAAGGTTGGAATCCACCCCTCGTATGCCTCTTTTGATGAGGAGGAAGAGTTATATATGCAAATTAAAGAGTTATTACAAGTTATACATAAACCTGTTTTTAGAAGCAGATTTCATTTCTTAAGATTTAGGTTGCCAATATCATTCAGAAGTCTATTAAATAATATGATTACAGATGATTATTCAATGGGTTATTCAGATGTTCTTGGATTTAGGGCAGGAATTTGTTCTGGTTATAATTTCTATGATTTAGAGATTGATGGAGAAACAAAACTAAGACTTCATCCTTTTGCAATTATGGACGTTGCCCTTAGGGATGGAATGCGTTTAAGTCCAAAGGAAGCAATTGAAAAGGTAAAAGAAATTGCTGATGAAGTAATTGAAGTTGAGGGCGATTTTATTAGTGTTTGGCATAATGAATCGATGTGTGAGAGGTATCAATGGAAGGGTTGGAGAGAGGTTTATGAAAAGATGATAGAATATGTTTCAGCAGTTGATAGAACACCATTCGAGCAATAGTATGGAACATAAAGAAAGAATAATCGTATAAGTTTCACAATTCACAATATTAATAATTATGATAGTAGTTACAGGAGCAGCAGGTTTTATAGGAAGTTGTATGGTAAGTAAGTTGAATAAACTTGGAAGGAATGATATTATTATTGTTGATGATTTCAAGAAAAAATCAAAGAAAAGCAATTACTCTAACCTTCAATATGCCAAAAAAATAGATAGAAACGAGTTTATAAGTTGGTTTGAAAAGAACGCAAGAAACATTGAATTTGTCTATCACTTAGGTGCAAGAACCGATACAACAGAGTCAGATTGGAAGGTCTTGTTAGATTTGAACCTTAACTATTCTAAGAATATTTGGAGGATTTGTACATTTAATACTATTCCTTTGGTTTATGCATCTTCCGCAGCAACCTATGGAGAAGGAGAAAATGGATATGATGATAATCAAGATATAATTCCAAACCTAAAGCCGCTTAACCTTTACGGGCAATCAAAGCAAGATTTTGACTTATGGGTTCTAAAACAAGAGAACAAACCTCCTTTCTGGGCAGGCTTGAAGTTCTTCAATGTTTATGGACCAAATGAATACCATAAACAAAGAATGGCTTCTGTTATCTTTCATTCATTTAATCAAATAAATGAACAAGGATTTGTTAAACTATTCCGCTCACATCGACCAGACTTTAAGGATGGAAAACAATTAAGAGACTTTATTTACGTTAAGGACTTGATTTCAGTAATGGCATTTATGTTTGAAAACGATATGGAATCGGGAGTTTACAATTTAGGCACAGGTAAGGCAAGAAGCTTTTATGACTTGGCTCTAGCTACATTTAAGGCTATGGGCAAGGAAGCAAATGTTGAGTTTATTGATATCCCAATTGACATTAGAGATAAATACCAATACTTTACTGAAGCTAAGATGGAAAAACTTATTAATGCTGGATACAAAGAGAAGTTTCACACATTAGAGGAAGGTGTCCAGGATTACGTGAAAAATTATTTAATGACAAAATTATACTATTAACTATATGAACTATAAAGCTAAACTACACTCAATAAAAGCATTTATTTTTGATTATGATGGAGTATTAACTGATGGGTTTTTGATGGTAAGTGACCATAATAATATATTTCGAAGCGGAAATGTTAAGGATGGTTATGCGATTCAATACGCAATACGAAAAGGTTATGAAATTGCTATTATATCAGGTGGAAATGGTGAAAGCATATTAGCAAGAATGCAAATGTTGGGAATAAAAGATGTTTACACTAGCTCATCAAACAAGAAAGAAGTATACTTTAACTACTTAAAAGAAAAAGGGTACAAATCAGAAGAAATACTCTATATGGGAGACGATATCCCAGATTACGATGTAATGGTTGAGGCAGGAGTATCAACTTGCCCTGCAGATGCAGTTGAGGAGATTAAGTCAGTAGCAGATTATATTTCACATAAGAATGGAGGCCAGGGTTGTGTAAGGGACGTGATAGAACAGGTTATGAGATTGCATAATCAATGGTTTCATGAAGAAGCAAAAGCATGGTAAAGTTATTTAGGCCTTTTATAATAGTATTAATCTTAATGATTCCTCTTTTTGGTTATTCACAACCAAAGGTAGGTAAGAAATTTGAGAATAGGAAGGCCACTTTTTATCATAATAAGTTCGTCAATAGGAGAACTTCATCGGGGGAGAAATTCGTTCAAACCAAATATACTGCAGCACATAAAACAATTCCATTAAACACCCTAGTAAAAGTAACGAATCAAAATAATGGACGTTCAGTTATTGTGAAGGTAAATGACCGTTGTCCTAAGAGAGGAGTTATAGACTTATCTCTTGTTGCGGCAAAGAGATTAAAGATGATTGAAAAAGGCGTTGCATCAGTGGTAATTGAAATTTTAAGTGACGATTACTTAGATATTTGGCAAAAACAAGATGAAATATTTAATATGTTCGATCGTATTGAGGAAAAAGACAGCTTAAATACTAGTTGTTTTGATTCAAGTATTATTGGAAATTCAATGATGTTTTTAGGATGTTTTCCTAACATAAAACCTATTCAAATATCCAAACTTGAAATGCAGGTTAAGCAAAGTTGGACAAATATCGAACTATCAAGCAAATATGCGGGTAATATAAGGGTTTTGCCTTATGATAAAAAGCAATATTCTTGTGAAAATATAGGGTACTTTAATCCATTAAATTCATTTAATAATGTTGTCATATAGTCTAAGGAAAAGTATCGTCAAATGTAAATTTAAAAAAATAAAAATACAGAATAGTTTTTTATTATAAAATTTATTTTTACTTTTGCAAGACACATTTTCTTGAATTATTATGTTGTAAAAGAGCTAAACAATTAATAATTATAGTAAAATAATAATAATTACCATTATAGTAGATGGTATTTACATTGCATTTATAATATATTATGTATAAACGAAATATCTTGTTTTCACTCACTAAGGCAGCAAAATCTTGTTTGTTTGTTATTATAGCAATCATGCCTTTCATAGGTTTTTCGCAACAAGAGCCTCAATTTACTCAGTATATGTTTAATCGTCTGTCATATAATCCGGCTTATGCAGGTAGTAATGGCGCAATGTGTTTAACAGGATTTTATAGAAACCAATGGATGGGTTTAAAGCTAACAGATATTAATAACGGCAACCCTTCAACACCAACTACATTAAATTTTTCGTTTGATCTTCCTATAAGAATTTTACACGGAGGCCTAGGAGCAACAATAGTATCTGATAAGATTGGATATTGGGACCAAACCTTTGTGAAATTAGATTATGCATATAGATTTGAATTGCCTACAGGTAATTTAGCAATTGGAATAGAAGCACAATTCTTTAGCTCTGCAATTGATTTTGGAAAATTAGTAGGAAGTGATCAAATTAATGAATTAGATCAAATAATACCTTCAAATGACCCTGTATTAAGAGATGCATCACAACAGAACGACTTCTTATTTGACCTAGGGTTAGGTGTATATTATCAAATTCCTGGTAAGTTTTATGCAGGATTATCATCAACAAAATTATTAGAAACTAAGAGCGAAAAGCTTAAATGGCAGGATAAGAGACATTATTTTATTTTAGCAGGATATGAATGGACAATTCCAGCTTACCCTTCTTTTAGGGTTTTGCCGTCTGCAATATTAAAAACGGAATTATCAACATTCCAACTTGATGCATCAGCACTTTTGGAATATAATTATATGTTTTGGGGAGGAGTAAATTTCCGTATCCAAGATGCAGTAAGTGTTTTAGGAGGATTAACATTGGGTGGCTTTAAACTTGGAATGGCTTACGATATACCAACAGGAAGAGTGTCAGGGAAGTCTTTTGGATCTTTTGAGCTCTTTGTTAGATATTGTTTCAAGGTTGAGAACCAACCTAAGCCTCCAACAAGCTACAGAAACACTCGTATGAATTAAAATTAATGTAACTAAACGATTTCTTTTACGTTTAGAGAAGGAAATAACAGAAAAGAAATATAAAATTTCAGAGAATATGAAAAAACTCATTTTAATAGCGTCATTAGCATTATTTGCAGTAGGATGTAGTTCGTCTGACAATGGGGAACTGACAGGGGTACAAAATAGAAAGCAATTTGAAGATATGCAACCTTACGGGATGGTTGAAGTTCCTCAAGGAAGTTTTATGATGGGCTCCGCTGATGAAGACTTGTATTCATCATACACTTACTCACCAAAAACTGTTCAGTTAAATTCATTTTGGATGGATGAAACTGAAATAACTAATAATGAATATCGTCAATTTGTATATTGGGTTAGAGATTCAATTGCATACAAATTATTAGGCGAAGCAAACCCTCAAAAGTATTTAATTGAAGTTGACCAGTACGGAGAAGAACTTCCAGAGGCTCTAATAAATTGGAGAGCTAAGATTAATTGGGATTTAACCAATGCTGAGGAAAGAGAAGCATTAGATCCATTATTCATCCCTTCTGAAGAAAGATTCTACAATAAGAAGCAAATTGATACAAGAAAGATCAATTACGAATATTATTGGATTGACTATAATACCGCAGCAAAGAAAGAGCATAATACAGGTCTTGAATTAGCTCAAGAACTAAAAGGATCTGCTTTTGCAGGAAGACCAAATGGTATTAAAAACAGAAAACAACTTGTAAAGAAGGAGATTATAAATATATACCCAGATACATTATGTTGGATGCACGATTATGCATATTCATATAATGATACTTATACTCGTTCATATTTTTCTCACCCAGCATACGATAACTATCCAGTTGTTGGTATAACATACAAACAAGCTCAGGCTTTCTCAAGATGGAGAACTTTTATAATGAATAATTTCTTAGAATCAAAAGATTTCTCAAGAATGGAAGATTTTCGTTTGCCAACAGAGGCAGAATGGGAATATGCAGCTAAGGGTGGTGCACCTGGAGCTCCTTATCCATGGGGCGGACCATACGTAAGAAATGGTAAAGGATGCTTTATTGCTAACTACAAGCCTATGAGAGGAAATTATGATAATGACGGAGGAGTTTTACCTGTTGTTGTTGCTCATTATGCTCCAAATGATTTTGGTCTTTATGATATGGCAGGAAACGTTTCAGAATGGTGTGAAGACACTTTCGATGAATCTTCATATAATTTCACACATGATTTAAATCAATCAGCAAGATATCAAGCAACAGACGACGATAGTCCTCAAATGAAGAGAAAAGTTATTCGTGGAGGTTCATGGAAAGATCAAAAACACTTTATCCAAACATCAACACGTGCATACGAATACCAAGACTCAGGTAAGAGCTATTTAGGATTCCGTTGTGTTCAATCATACATAGGTAGAGTTAAGGGAGATAATCCTAAAACATCTTCTAACGTATACAAAAACTAAAAGAAATAATAAACATTTATATACAAAATAAAAAACGATTTTAACATGGGCATAGATAGTTTTGTAAGGAGTAAGTTCTATAAAAATATGGCTGCAAAGCTATATGGTATTGGCGCATCAGCTGTAATTATAGGTGCATTGTTCAAAATTCAACACTGGCCTGGTGCAGGTTTCCTATTAACAGTAGGGATGGTAATTGAGTCCATAATTTTCTTTATCTCTGCGTTTGAACCATTACACGTAGAATACGATTGGAGCTTAGCATATCCTGAATTAGCAGGAATGGAAGAAGAGCCTAAAATTGAAGATAAGAAAAAGAAGAAAAAAGGTAAAAAAGATGTAGATTTAGGCTTAGACTTAAGCGCATTAGCAGGCTTGCAAATAGGACATCAAGGTATGACCGAAACACAGGTACTAGATGATATGCTTTCTAAGGCAAAAATTGGACCAGAACTAATAGAGAGTTTAGGAAAAGGCCTTCAAAACTTATCAGATACAGCATCTCAATTAGGAAGTCTTTCTAATGCAGCAGCTTCATCAGAAAACTTTATTAAAAATATTGATGGAGCATCAGAATCAGTTTTAGAATTATCTAATTCATATAGGAAAACAGCAGACTACTTAAATAAAGACCTAATGGTTTCTGGAGAATACTTAGCAAATGTACAGGATGCAGCAACTGCAGTATCAACACTAGCTAATATATATAAAGAAACAGCAGTAGCACTAACAAGTGGAGACTCTTCTTATTTGAGCGAATTGAAAACAATGGCTTCAAGCCTTTCATCAATTAATGCTTTATATGAATTGCAAATTCAAAATTCAACTGCTCAACTAGAATCTACAACACAAGTTCAAGAGAAAATAGATAATTTAGTTGTTAATTTTGCAGATACAGCAGAAAATGTACTTAGATATAAAGAACAAGTAAATGCTCTTTCAAAGAAAGTTACTGCTTTGAATGATATCTACGGTAATATGCTTGCTGCAATGCAGACAAGAGCATAGGTGAAATGCCTATTAATTGAATATACAAGAACTAAACAATAGAATAGAGAACTATGGGTGCAACAAATTGTCCGGAGACCCCGAGACAGAGAATGATTTCGATGATGTATTTAGTGTACACAGCTTTGTTGGCATTAAACGTATCTGTTGAAATTCTCCAAGCTTTTGTGACTGTTGGAGATAGTATGGAAATAACAAATGAGTTGTTTTCAACTAAAATAGATAATTCTTATTATGTTTTTGAGAAAGCTTATTTAGCAAATCCAGAGAAAGTTGGACCTAATTGGGAAAAAGCAAAACAAGTTAGAAAAGAAACTAAAGAGATGACTAATTATATTGACGATGTTAAATATGAATTAGTAGCAGTTGTTGAAGGCTTAAAGGGAGGAAAAGAAGAGGCTAAGAAATTGTTAGCTGAAAAGGGATACGAAGGAATTAAGGCAAAGGATGACTACTCAAAACCAACACAATACTTTATTGGAGGAACCGAACAAGGAACCGAAGCTAAGGCGATGGAAATTAGAAAGAAGATTGAGGCCTATCAAGAAAGAATGCTAAAACTAGCAGATCCAAACTTTCTTGAGAAGTTGAAAAAGATGCAAATTAATACCAAAGCAACATTTGAAAATAGATCAGGTCAGAAATTGAACTGGCAACTATATAACTTTAATCAAACTATAACCCTAGCCGATTTAGTTATTCTAAATAAATTTAAATCGGAAATTCAGAATGCTGAGTTTGATATGGTAAACCATTTATTAGCCTCAGTAAGTGCTGATGACTATAAGTTTGATAATGTTAGAGCAAAAGTTGTTCCAACAGCAACATATGTTATGCAAGGAACTTCATATGAGGCACAAGTATTTGTTGCGGCATATGATTCAAAAACCCAATTAACTGCTGATGTTAGAGGAGCAAACCTTGTTAGTGATTCAGGAGTTATTAGGTTGAAATTTCCAGCTGGAGCAGTTGGACTTCAAAAATACCAAGGTACAGTTTATGTTAAAGGAGATAAAGGTGACGAACCTTATCCATTCTCTGGAGAGTATTTTGTTGCAGCACCTGCTGTTACAATTTCCCCAACAAATATGAACGTATTCTATATTGGAGTTGATAACCCAGTATCTATTTCTTCTCCAGGAACTAGCTTTGAGCAATTAGTTACATCAATCACCGGAGGAGGTGGGGCAACCATTAAGAAGGTATCTCCAGGTAACTATATAGTTAATGTTAAAACACAGCAAGAGGTAATTATATCTGTTGATGCTAACATTAATGGAAAGAATATGAAACAAGGATCAATGAAGTTCCGTGTTAAACAAATACCTAAGCCAAAAGCAGTGGTAGGTGCATCTGATGGTGGAAGAATAGCTAAGGAAATTCTTATAGCTCAAGGTGGACTAAAAGTTATTATGGACGGATTTGACTTCCCTGTAAGATATGATGTGGTTGAGTTCCAAATGACCTTCAATACAGGAGGAGACGGACAGGCTCCACTAGTAGCTAGAGGATCACGCTTTACACCAGAAATGATAAGTCAGCTCCAAAGACTAAGAAGAGGGAATAAGGTTTATATTGAGGGAATTAGAGCAAAAGGACCTGACGGAGAAAAATCAGTTCAAAACCCTCAAATGATTTTTACAATACAATAAAAACAAATAGTATATGAAAAAAATAGTTGTAATAGTATTAGTGCTAATGTCTATGTTTGCAATAGATTTGAATGCACAAATATTAGACGAACCAGAAACTCCACCAAGAGATAGTTTTTATGAAAAAATATCATACAAACAAAGAAAGCCATTTACTTTCCCATATGTGCGTGAGGCAGATGTTGTTTGGCAGTGGAGAGTTTGGAGAGTTATAGATTTCCGTGAAAAACAAAACCAAGTTTTTTATTATCCGATTGATCCAGACCAAGGAAGAGTAAACCTTTTTTATGCTCTCGAACAAGCAATTAACGAAGGGAGAATAAAGATATATCTCGACGATGAGTTTACAACAGAAATTGTAGATTGGCAAGAAAGAAAGATGTCATTAATTCCAGCTCAAACAACTACAATTGATGTAGAAGATATTGACGGAACCCTATACCAAAAGGACACAGTTATTCAAATCCCTCTTAAAACTGAGGATATAAAAACTCTTCGTATAAAAGAAGATTGGTTTATAGACAAAAGTAGAACAGTTCAGGATGTTAGAATATCTGGTTTCTCACCAATATTTTACAGAAGTCCTGAAGATGGTTCAACACCAATTCCTTATCCTCTTTTTTGGGTAAGATATGACGATCCAGAGGTAAGAGATATGCTTGCAAACACAGAAGTATATAATTTTAAGAATGATGCTCAAAGAAGAACATATGATGACATATTCTTAAAAAGGATGTTTAACAGCTATATAATAAAAGAATCAAATATCTATAGCGTACGTACTCTTAATCAATACACCTCAGGAGACGAGGCACTAATAGAATCTAATAATATTAAAAACGCAATATACAATTTTGAAGAAGATATGTGGGAATATTAGAATTAACTAAAACCACAACCAAAAAAAATACAGCAATGATTTAATTCTTTGCTGTATTTTTTTTGTTTCAGAAATTAACTCTGCGTTTCACAAAATTAACTCTGCGTTTCACGAAATTGAATCTTCGTTTTAAAATTTTGTTTCTGCGTTTCAGCAAATCCTTTCTTTGTTTCAATTTCCTAACTCTGCGTTTCATTTTCTTGTCCCTTGTTTGGCTTGTTTGTCCTATCTTAATAAAAAACTAAGCTTGTAAAACAAACAAAAATTAAAAAAAGGCAGAAAGGACAGAATTAATCAATCAAAATATTAGAAATTTACATGTAATAAGAGGAAATAATCTATTTTTTGATGAAATCTAGAATTGATTTTAGTAAAAATGCAGGATTATCAACCTGAATTAAGTGACCAGCATTTGGAACCGTTATCGTTTTCGAGTTTTTAAACTTTTCTTTGAATGTGATTAAGTCTTCATCCCTAACATAGGTTGAATTCTCCCCTCTAAGTAAAAGAGTTGGGATATTTATGTCGGAAAACTCAATACGAGCCATTACTTTTTCAACTTCTTTAGCAAGCATAATTATATTTGATCTCCATCTAAGAGTTTTCTTAGAGTAATCTAAATTCTTTAAAAGGACATCTACATAATCTTTCTCTATCCCTTTCTCAACCAAAAACGCCCTAAAATGGCTTACATCTTTAAAATCCGATGGGTTTGCTTCAAGAATTAGGTTTATTAGCAAGTCCCTTGCTTGAGTCCTTTGGTAGTCTTTAAAATGAATATCAATTAATATTAAGGATTTATAGTATTCAGGATTTTTATCAACCATTTTCATCGCTATTTTCCCTCCCATCGAATGTCCAAGTAGTATTGGGTCTTCAAATCCTTGAGTTATGCAAAATGAATATAGAATATCAGCCAATTCATCAAAGGAAAAGTCTTCGGTGTGGAAGCTTCTGCCGTGGTTTGGAATATCTGGAACAATAACATTATAGCCCTGCTCGGATAAAAACTTAGCTCCTGACATCCAGTGGTCGCTTAGTCCTAACCAGCCATGAAGAATTAAAATTGCTTGCCCTTGTCCGTGTTGTTGAAAGTAAAATTTCATATTATATTTTTGTTTTAATCAATAATGCAGTCATATTGAATGCAAATTTAAAAAAAATATGGTAGATATCCTTTGATAGGTTGTAAATTTTAATTAGTTTTGCATCTTAAAATCTAAAGTTCTTCAACTATGGAATATGTTGCAATTATTATTTTTGCGGTATTCGTTAACAACGTAATACTATCACAATTCTTAGGTATTTGTCCTTTCCTTGGGGTTTCCAATAAGGTTAGTACGTCCTTAGGAATGGGAGCAGCGGTTGTTTTCGTTATGACCCTTTCAACTCTTGTTACCTACCTTTTTCAACACTATTTGCTAAATCCTCTTGAAATAGGTTTCCTCCAAACCATTGTTTTTATCTTGGTAATTGCAGCTCTGGTTCAAATGGTTGAGATTATATTAAAGAAAGTTAGTCCAAGTTTATATCAAGCACTAGGAGTTTTTCTTCCACTTATCACAACTAACTGTGCTGTCCTAGGTATAGCAATCTTAGTTATTCAAAAAGATTTTTCTTTAATCACAGGGCTTATTTATGCAATTGGGATGTCATTAGGTTTCACCCTAGCAATGGTTCTTTTTGCAGGACTAAGAGAACAGATTGAGCTTTCATTTACCCCAAAAGGGATGAAAGGAATGCCAATAGTACTTGTAACAGCAGGTATTTTAGCAATGGCATTTATGGGATTTGCAGGCTTGGTTAAAATATAATCATATAACAATGGATAACGAAGTTAAAACTCCTATAAACGAAGAAATATCTAATAAACAAGAAGATAAAATTGATATAAAACCAATTAAGTCAATTGTTAAGGATAAGACTAGCAGAAAATTATCAAAAGGGCTTAAAGATAAACCCAAAAAGCCATCTTGGTGGTTACGCACAAAAAGGAAGAAACTGGTTTTAGAGCTTCAATCTGCCCTCAGAGAATTCGGAATAAATAAGGCTTGGGTTCATAATCATTTCATTACAGCAGAAGAAAAGAAGTCTAAGAACATTACCATATATGTTGAGATTAATAATTTGAGAATAAACAAGATTGATGCTCAACAAATAGATGTTCTAATGGATAAGAAATTTAAAAAGAAGAAGATAAGCATTATTGATGTTAATACATTACAGCCTTTGATTAAAGAGTTTGTTTTCAAAGACGTTACCCCTTTACTATAAATACTTAATGAAAATTTCAGCAAGCATAATTTCATTCAACGAAGAAAAGAATATCGAACGTTGTTTAATATCTCTACAAGGTATTGTGGATGAAATAA
This sequence comes from Bacteroidales bacterium, assembly GCA_012837565.1. GTDB lineage: Bacteria > Bacteroidota > Bacteroidia > Bacteroidales > P3 > UBA10566. Next base: position 34,646 of record DUQY01000066.1, read on the forward strand.
TTGTTCTTGATTCCAATTCTACTGACAAGACAAAAGAGATTTGTTTGAGATACGATAACGTAAGATTTTTTTCACAAGACTGGCTAGGTTATTCATCTCAAAAAAACTATGCAAATAGCTTGTCATCAAATAATACCATTCTTTCAATAGATGCCGACGAGGCTTTGTCCTCCGAATTGAAGCAAAGCATACTTGATATAAAAGCAAAGTATAAAGATATCACTAATCCTAATATAATATTTTCAGTAAAGAGACTAACAAACTATTGTGGCTCTTGGATAAAGCATTGTGGCTGGTACCCAGATATAAAACAAAGAATTTTTAGTAAAGAAGTTAATTGGGTAGGAGATATACATGAGTCTTTACTTCATTTGCCTAATACAAAAACAATTATGCTTAAGGGCGATTTATATCATTATTCTTATCATACAACCTCTGATCATATTCTTCAAGTAGAGAAGTTTACAAACCTTACCTCAAAACAAGCTTTTGAGAAAGGGAAGAAAGGTCATATCCTAGGACTATGGTTTAAGCCTCAATGGAAGTTTTTTAGAGATTACATATTAAAAGCAGGAATATTAGATGGCTATGCAGGCTATCAAGTTTGTAGGATATCTGCTTTTGCAACCTATTTGAAACATGCAAAGCTTAGAGAACTTAATAAGAAATAAAACTAATCCTATCTTCCTAATTAGTAGAACTGATAGCATTGGAGATGTTGTTCTTACTTTGCCAATGGCAGGGATTTTGAAGTCTATTTACCCCAATGCAAAGATAATCTTTCTTGGAAAAACATATACCGAGCCTATTGTTAGTTTGTCCTCTCATATCGACAAGTTTATAAATTGGGATTCTTTGAGTTCAGAAGATTGTTCAACCCAAATAAGACTTTTAAAGCAATATAATATCGATGTTTTTATTCATGTATTCCCTTCAAAAGCGATAGGAAAACTTGCAAAACAAGCTAAAATCCCAATAAGGATAGCTACATCTCACAGGGTATATAATTGGCTTTATTGCAATAAACTAATAAGATTTTCAAGGAAGAAATCTGACCTTCACGAGTCACAGCTTAATATTAAATTAATTGAATGCCTTGGAGCAAAATCTAATTATAGGATTGAGGACTTATATGAATACATTGGTATTCAGGCTAATAATATAACAACGCCAGCAGATAGTTTAATTGATAAAACAAAGTTTAACTTAATTCTCCACCCAAAATCAAAAGGAAGTGCAAGAGAGTGGGGGGTAGATAACTTTAATAAGTTAATATCTATTTTGCCCGAATCGGAATATAATATCTTTATTACTGGAACAAAAGAGGAGGGAGACTTAGTTAGAAAAGAGATAATTAATAAGAATATTGGAAGAGTTCACGACCTAACAGGCGTATTCTCACTTTCAGAGTTTATCTCATTTATTGGCAAAGTAGATGGCTTAATTGCAGCAAGCACAGGCCCGCTTCATATTGCATCTATTTTAGGAGTAAATGCCTTAGGATTATATCCTCCAATAAGACCAATGCACCCAGGTAGATGGAGGCCAATAGGAGAAAAGACAAAAGTGTTTTCGAAAAATGAAGAATGTTCAAAATGCAGAGAAACACAATATTGTGAGTGTATGCTTTCAATTAATCCAAATGACATTCTAACTTATCTCGATAAAATTAAATAATAAAAAAGGTCGCTAAATAATTATAGCGACCTTTTTAGTAATAATGTTAGTTAGATTTTCCTAACTTACAATTCAAATACTGTTTCAACAATTGTTTTTCCTGTTTGAACAGCTTTTAAGTTTTCTGGTATCATTTTATGATGACGCTCTGGAAGAGATTTAAGTAAACCTTTTTCAATGAATTCTTCAGTAACAACTGGTTTAACTTCTAAGAATGCTCCAAGAACAATCATATTAAATACTTTTGCCATTCCAAGCTCAGATGCTTTTTCTGTTGCAGCAACCTTGTAGATATTAATATCTTTACGAGTTGGAGGATTAAATACTCCATTAGGGTCGTATAATAATACTCCACCAGGCTTAACTGTCTTTTCAAACTTGTCAAGAGATTGTTGGTTAAGTATGATTGCTGTGTCAAATTGGCTAATGATTGGAGAACTGATTCTTTCATCAGAAATAATTACTGATACGTTTGCAGTTCCTCCACGCATTTCAGGGCCGTAAGATGGCATCCAACTTACTTCTTTATCTTGCATAGCGCCTGAGTAAGCAAGAATTTTACCCATTGATAAGACACCTTGTCCACCAAATCCGGCTATGATGATTTCTTCTGTCATTGCTTTTACGTTTAAGGTTATTTTTTAACTTTTTCTCCGTCAACTTTTATGTCGCCGATTGGATACTTAACAAACATGTTTTCTACCATCCATTTGTTAGCTTCAACTGGTGTCATTTTCCAACCTGAATTACAGTTAGAAACAACTTCAACTAAAGAAGTTCCTTTTTTGTTCTTTTGGTTTTCAAATGCTTGACGAATTGCTTTCTTTGTTCTTCTAACGGCTGCTGCAGTGTGAACAGATTGACGAGTGATGTAATATGTTCCTGGTAATTCTGCAAGTAATTCTGTTATTTGCAAAGGATAGCCATTTAATTCAACTGTACGTCCGTAAGGAGAGGTTGCAGTCTTCATGCCAAGTAATGTGGTAGGAGCCATTTGTCCTCCTGTCATACCATAGATACCATTGTTGATAAAAATAATAACAATGTTTTCTCCACGGTTACAAGCGTGAATTGTTTCAGCAGTTCCAATAGCAGCTAAGTCTCCATCTCCTTGGTAGGTAAATGTGTGACGATCTGGGAACATGCGTTGAATTGCTGTTGCAATTGCAGGTGCTCTACCGTGAGCTGCACCTATTGCGTCAACGTTGAAATAATTGTAAGCTAAAACAGAGCAACCAACTGGAGCAATGCAAATAGCTTTATCTTGAATACCCATTTCTTCAATAACTTCTGCTACAATACGGTGTGTTGTTCCGTGCCCACAGCCTGCACAATAATGCATTACAGCATCTGTAAGTACATTAGTTTTTTCGTAAACCAAGTTTTCTGGTTTAATTATATCTGGATTAAACATATTTCTTATCCTTTAATGATTTTTTCTTCTAATGCTTCAAGAACTTCGTGTGGAGTATGGATGATTCCGCCATAACGACCAAAGTGTTCAACTGGACAACGGAATTCTGCTGCCAATCTTACATCTTCTACCATTTGACCAGCACTCATTTCCACTGCCAACATTCCTTTTACTTTTTTAGAGAACTCTGCAACTTGTTTCTTAGGGAATGGGAATAATGTGATAAGACGTAGAAGACCTACTTTTATTCCTTTTTCACGTCCAAGTTGAATAGCTTTTTGTGCAATACGTGCACTTGATCCATAAGCAACAAATATATATTCAGCATCTTCACAGTTAATGGTTTCGAAAAGTACTTCCTTTTCTTCCATTTCTCTGTATTTTGCTTGAAGTTTATGGTTATGTAGTTCTTGTTTAGCTGAATCAAGATCTAGTGATGTGATAATGTTATGGTCTCTATCAGCTGGTTTTCCACAACTTGCCCATGGTGCATTTTTTCTTAGTTCTTCTTCAGTCCAACGAGGAATATGAGGTCCAACATAAAGCTTTTCCATAACTTGACCAATTGCACCATCAGAAAGTATCATAACTGGATTACGATATTTAAATGCAATTTCCCATCCTAAGAATACGAAATCATACATTTCTTGTACAGATGCTGGTGCTAATACATACATTTGGTAGTCTCCGTGTCCGCCTCCCTTAACTGCTTGGAAGTAGTCTGCTTGAGATGGTTGGATAGTTCCTAAACCAGGACCTCCACGTACAACGTTTACTACTAATGCAGGAAGTTCTGCTCCTGCAAGATAAGTTAATCCTTCTTGCATAAGACTTATTCCTGGAGAAGAAGAAGAGGTCATTACTTTTTTACCTGCTCCTGCTCCACCATATACCATGTTAATTGATGATGTTTCACTTTCTGCTTGTAAAACAACCATTCCTGTAGTTTCCCATGGTTTTTCAATCATAAGATGTTCCATAACTTCAGATTGCGGTGTGATAGGATATCCAAAATATCCGTCGCAACCTGAGCGTATTGCTGCTTCAGCAATAGCTTCGTTACCCTTCATTAATTTTAGCTCTTTTGCCATTTCTATTATAATTTAATAGTTTATAACTTTACTTTGTAAACAGTGATTACTCCGTCAGGACATACTAAAGCACAGCTAGTACAACCTATGCAATTGTCAATTATTGCTTCAGAATAATGATAGCCTTTACCATTTACGTTTTTTGACAGAGCCAGAACACTGTTGGGACATGCGGTAATGCATACTCCACAACCTTTGCAACGCTCTTTATCAATTACAACTGCTCCTTTTATTGCCATTGTTTTTATTTTTAATTGGTTTATATTTAGTCTTATTAATTTCAGACTTCAAAATTATAACTTATTTTTCATTGTAGCAAATAAATATAGTTAATTAATTATTAAAGCAATAATACAACAGAAATTGCGTTATTATTATTGTTAAATAATTTTTGTATTAATTAATATTGAAAACTCTATGTCAAAATTTACATTACCTGTGTTTCCTTTTGCTCAAGATGCATTGGAACCTCATATTTCAAAATCTACAATTGAATTTCATTATGGTAAACACCATCAAGCTTATGTAGATAACTTAAATAAGCTAATTGTTGGAACAGAATTTGAAAACGCTACCCTAGAAGAAATTGTTATGAAATCAAGTGGTGGAATTTTCAATAATGGTGCTCAAGTTTGGAACCATACATTTTATTGGAATTGCTTAACTCCAAAATCACCTCTAAAACCTCAAGGAAAACTTCTTGAAGCAATTGAGAAAGAATTTGGAAACTTTGAAGAATTTAAAACAAAATTCACTGCTGCTGCTGCAACTTTATTTGGTGCAGGATGGGCATGGTTAGTTAAAACTGCAGATGGAAAGTTAGAAATTGTTCAAACTTCAAATGCAGAAAATCCAATGAAGCAAGGAAAAACTCCTCTTTTAGTTTGTGATGTTTGGGAACATGCTTATTATCTTGACAAACAAAATCGCCGTCCTGCTTATTTAGAAGCATTCTGGCAAATTGTTGATTGGAAAAAAGTAGAAGAAAGATTCTAAATTTCAAGTATTATTAACACATAAAGTATTCTGATTATTATAAATATTAAGTATTGAAATAATAATCAGAATATTTTTATTTATACACCAAGGATATGAAAAAAAGATTTACTCTTATATTTATAAGTTTAATGTTAGTAACAGTATTTAATGTTCAAGCACAGCCAAATATTGCAAAGAGAAGTACGGAGCAAGTTAAAGGTCAATTTGTTTTACCTAAATTGCCATATGAAATGAATTCTCTTGAACCTCATATTTCGCAAAAGACTCTTGAATTCCATTATGGTAAACACCATCAATCATATGTTGATAACCTAAATAAGCTAATAGTTGGAACAGAATTTGAAAAGTCTACCCTTGAAGAAATTGTTATGAAATCAAGTGGTGGAATATTCAATAATGCAGCTCAAGTTTGGAATCATACATTCTATTGGAATTGTTTAACTCCCAAATCAAAACTTAAACCTAACGGAAAGCTACTTAAAGAAATTGAAAAAGAGTTTGGAAGCTTCGAAGAATTTAAAACAAAATTCACCGCTGCTTCTTTAAGTTTATTTGGTTCAGGATGGGCTTGGCTAGTTAAGAATGCAGATGGGAAATTAGAAATTATTCAAACCTCTAATGCAGAAAACCCAATGAAGCAAGGAAAAACACCTCTTTTAGTATGTGATGTTTGGGAGCATGCATATTATAT
>DUQY01000067.1 GCA_012837565.1 Bacteroidales bacterium
ATACTGCACAAAAACTTCAAGTGCTGTTGGCTGCTCAAAACTTTATTCTTGCTAATGAGAATCTAAAAGAGCGTTTTTTGAAAGAGGTTACACTCTTATCACGGTTATATGCAATGTCAATACCCAGTCCTCATGCCGAAACAATAAAAGATGAAGTAGCATTCTTTCAGGCTGTAAAAGCACGCATTAGCAAGTTTTCGGGAGGTGGAGGCAAGTCTGATTATGAAGTAGAAACTGCCATTAAGCAAATTATCGATGAAGCACTTTCGAGTGATGGAATTATTGATATTTTCGAAGCGGCAGGTATTAAAGCTCCCTCTGTGAGCATTCTTTCTGATGAGTTTTTGCTTGAAGTGAAAAATATGCAAGAGAAGAATGTTGCTTTTGAATTGCTCAAAAAGCTTTTAAACGACGAAGTAAGAGTGCGAAAAACACAGAATATAGCACAAGGTAAGAAGTTTTCCGAAATGTTGGAAGCCGTTGTAAAACGTTATCACAACAATCAGATAGACTCCGCACAGGTATTGGCAGAACTAACAAAGATAGCCAAAGAGATGCGCCTGGAAGATAACAAAGCTGGCGAACTTGGGCTCACATCCGAAGAGTATGCTTTCTACAGTGTACTCAATGAAAACGAATCGACAGGCTTTTTGGATGATAACAAAATGAAAGAGCTGATTCATACAATAGTTGATGTCATTAGAAAGAACGCAACTGTAGATTGGAACAGAAGAGATGATGTGAGAGCAAAACTGAGACTTACTGTAAGAAAAATATTGATGCGCTATGGATATCCACCTGATTTAGCGAGGATGGAGGCTGATAGGGTTTTGGAGCAGAGTGAGTCGTTGGCGGGGGTTTTGGCGGGGGAGGATAAATAAAGATTGGGATTATTTCAGTTCTCGCAAATCCTTTCAATTTGGTTACTTTGTTATTATAATGCAGAATATCACACAATAATAACGTTTACATTAGGAAGTAAAAACCCGCTCGCACCAATTTCCAAATTGGTGTGGTGCGAAGCAGAAGAATATAAATGCACACACACATTAGTTAAGAGTAAAAAGATATATAGATTAAATAAGTCAATAAAAAAACAAACATGACACCCACCCACATCACAAACTTCTTCTCTATGGCCAACACCAAGATTAAGCTAGTAGAAGAAGTAAGAAAGCACTTCGGGAAAGAGACTTCGCCCAAGTTTAACTCGTTTGATTTTTGGTGGATAGACGAGAATAAAGTATCGGAGATATTGGCATTCTTTCTAAACCCTCACGAGAATCATGAGCAGGGCGATATTTATTTAAAACATTTTATCAAAAAGTTCAACTTTACTCATTTTACCTGTAAAGAGGGAGATAATATATATGTTCAATGTGAGTTTTCTACAAACGAGAAAAGGAGAATAGACATTGTGATATTTAATCACTCGCAAAATTGGGCAATAGGGATAGAGAATAAAATTAATACGCTTACTGTAGATCAACCCAAACAGTTGGAGCATTACAATACTTATTTATCAGAAAGGGCAAAAGACTATTGCCTTATTTATTTAGCTCCTAAAGACAAAGAAATATGGGAGGAGAGTATGAGCAGTGTTATACGGAAGGAGTTGCAACTTGCAAATAATTTTAAGCACTTAACGTATGAAGATGATTTAGTAGATTGCGTTTCTGAATTTGCAATGATGACTGAGAGTATACGTGTGAGATCGTTTTTAAAAGATTTTGAAAAAACATTAAGAAGAAGATATATGGGAGAAAAGGATATGGAAGCAAAGGGAGCTATTATAGAAATGATGAAAGAAAGTGATAAGAACTTAGAAACTTCTTGCTTAATCTATAATTCATGGTTGGATATGCAACAACAGTTGAAAGATGAGTTTAAATCTCAACTTTTAGGTCTGAAAAATGAACTGGACTTAGATGTTGTAGATTACAATGATAATAAGGTTTGGTTGAGACCAAGAGGTTGGACAAAGCATTACTTTGGTTATTCATTTGAAGCAGGGCATGTGTTTTATGGAATTACACAAAGTACCCTAGAAACTAATGAGGAAAAATTTACCGAAGCTATAAATTATTTAAATGATGAATTAAATGGTGGATATCAATATGCAGGATGGTGGCCAATCTACAAATATTTATCTACAAATATTGTAAGTAATACTGATTTTTGGATTGCTATAAGAAATGGTGCTGCTAAAGAAGAGATGAGGAATTTCATTAAAGTGATGATGAATAAATACCAGACGGATGATTTTGAAGTATGTGTGAAATAGTTCATAAACACCGTATATGTGAAACTTACCTACTCCCCCTCGTTTCGAAACGACGTAATGGTATAGCATTTGTAACCCGAAAAAACTTTATAATTGTCATACACAATTTACCATTAACCTTTCCTGCAATACTAACGGGAAAGGCTGTTGCAAACGAGGGGTAGTACAGAGAGTAGAAGCTAATTATGATGATAACAATCCTACAATGGAACATATCGTACAGTTGCAAAATAGACAAGATTGCCGATTTTATATCAAGTAAGATAGAGGGCAATACAATAGTCTGTTTGCAAGAAGTGCTTGCAATGCACAAAGATAGATTGATAGAGCGCCTTGCTCCAAGCGACTATGCGTATAGTTTGGACTATAGAAAGCCAGGTTTGTTTGATGCAAAAAACAGAAAGATGGGAGTGTTGACCATGCTATTTGGCGGAGTGATAGAAGAGGCAAAGGTGTTGGACAGAACGATGTTTCCCGATAGAACACTCTATACTAAAATGAGGATAGGGGATGAGTCTGTTTCTTTGCTCAACTTCCACTCAATTACAGGAGTTGGTTATAATAAGGCAAAAGGTGCAAACTTTGCATCAATTGCAGAATTCTTGCACGAGACGGTAGATTTAGATTTTTTCTGTTGCGATGCCAATGAACCACAAGTGGACTCGTTTGATGCGTGTGAGATGAAGTTTTGGAATCCGAATAGTAAAGCAACAAGTTTGATATTTGGTGAGAACAAGGTGCATCATTTAACCGATCCTATACAAACAGATCCACTGCTTTTCGATACGCTTCCATTCTCATATATAACAGGCAAGACGCCGCGAAGATATGATTTTATTTATAAATCGGATAGGTGGAAAACTAAGAGGTTCAATTTCTATTACGATGAATCGATAAAGGCCTCGAGCGATCATGCTATGGTGGTGGGGGTGTTTAATCAGGTGTAATAAATAAAAGTAATACAGTTCATGAAAAGTAAAGAATTTTATCTGCAACAGCTCAAGTATTTTAAAGGAGAGAATGAGTCTCCGTTTGATGATAATAATAAATCGATGCTTTGGTTTTACGAGAGTGTGTGGTATAATTATATGACAACAGAAAACAAAGGTCTGTTGGACGAGTATATCTCTGATTTTAAGTATGCAGAACTATCCGATTTGCCAGGCGATATGCCACTTGGGTATAAGGCTCTTCTATTTAATAGATATATGAAAGGGAGTATGAGTTCTATGCTAGACACTGCAAAGGAGTTTAGAGCGTTTTATGCGGAGTATTATTAGCAGCACACTTTGCATTATACTACACCACAGCGCACTGCGCATCATTCAACACCCTTATTGATATAATTATAGTGCCA
>DUQY01000308.1 GCA_012837565.1 Bacteroidales bacterium
AGCTGTAAGGCGCGTAGTTTTTCATCATCACTGAGCTCATGCAGCTGAAAAATCAGCGCTAAACTCAAGCGTGACTGCAAATCAGGTAGCTTAATCGGTAATTTACGCGGCGGTGCATCGGCAGCAATCAGCAGTTGTTTTCCCGCATCACGCAAACGGTTAAAGGCATGAAATAACGCCTCCTCCCACTCTGGCTGGCCCAATACGGCCTCTACGTCATCTAGACAGACCAAATCACAAAACTCAACGTTATCCAGTAACTGTGTGCCGTATTTAGCCAGATCGGCTAAGGGTAAATACAACGCGCGGCCGCCACGCTCTTCAACACGCAAACAGGCCGCTTGCAGCAAGTGACTGCGACCCGAACCTGCACTCCCCCAAATATACAGCAAGCTATCCAACCAGCGGTCTTCAGCTTCACAGGCATGCTCAACATAGCCTAGGGTCACCGCATTAGCGCCGGGGTAGTAATTGGCAAAGGTGGCATCATCACGCAGACGCACACCTAAGGATAATTGGGTTGGTTTCATGTCGATTCATTTCTCGGCTGATCACAAGTGTCAACTTGCTGGTCCGCACAAGGACTAACGGGCTCGCAGCTCTCAATGGGCTGCCCATACATATCTGATTCTTTATAGAGCTTATGAGCATGCCTCAGCAGGACCATAATCACTGCAGCGACCGGTAAAGCTAAAAGCACGCCAGTAAAGCCAAACAATTGGCCACCGGCTAAAATAGCAAAAATCACTGCCACTGGATGCAAACCAATGCGATCACCCACTAATAATGGCGTGAGCAGCATACCTTCAAGCATCTGCCCCAGCGTAAACACCGCCACAATCCCCATCAGTGGGTACCATTCAACGCCAAACTGAAACAAACCAGCAACCAATGCCGCACTGATACCCACCACAAAGCCTAAATAGGGTACTAAACTGGCTAAACCTGCTAATAAACCGATCAACAAGCCCAGCTCCAAACCTAGGCTCATTAACCCTACAGCGTAGACCACGCCCAGCGCCAGCATGACTAACAACTGCCCGCGCATAAAAGCCCCGAGCACTTCATGGCACTCATTAAACAACATCACAGTGACTTTTTCTTTACCGCGCGGTAATAAACGACGGGCTTTAGCTACTAAAATATCCCAGTCTCGCAGCAAGTAAAAAGTGACTACAGGAATCAACAATAGATTAGTCAGCCAGCCCAAAAAGGCTAAACCAGAAGCCGTGACATGACGCAATAACAGCTGCACAACATCGGTGGTTTTATCCAGATTCTCAGCAAACATCTCTTTAATTTCATTGAGACTGCTTAAATTGGCATGAATACCTAAGCGTGTTTGCAGCCAAGGTAATGCACTGCTTTGCAACCAATCAATCAGCTGTGGCGTCACCTCAAACAAGCGCACGAGTTGGCGGCCAATCATGGGGATGAGCACCAACAGCATGATTAGTAAAATCAGGCTCAGTAACACAAAAACCAAAACCACTCCCCAAGTACGCGATATTTTATAGCGCTCTAAAAGATTAACAATGGGGTCGCCCATGTAGGCCAGTAAAATACTGACTAAAAAAGGCGTTAGAATCGGCAGCAGTAAGTACAAGGTTAGCAGTGCTAAACCCAACATGCCCAACAGCAACCAACTCTTAAGGTTTTGCGTCATGGTCTGTACTCTTATAAATTACCAGCTGAAATACAGCATTTTCGTACCTGAGTGAGCAGGTGCAGGATTGGCAGCATCTGCAGCGGAGCGCTCTTGCACATCAGCTAAAGCCAATTGTGTACGCAGTTGCTCAACA
>DUQY01000068.1 GCA_012837565.1 Bacteroidales bacterium
CTCAGGACAATCAATCCAATTCAAACCGTAACGATCGTCTTTAATGATTTGGTTATTGAGCTTTTTTACTTCCTTTTCAAGCTCTCTGATTTTAATAAGTAATTCCTCTTGAGTATGATTTCTGTAGTCTTTTTCCATTTGCATAAGTTTGAAAAGCTTAAACTCTCAAACTCAAAAGCAAAAAGAAAGGTGCGGAACTATTCGTATTGCTTATTAAAGGCTGAAGGTTCACCACAAACCTAGTAACACTAATAAGCACGAATAGTCCACACCCTATGAGTGTGAACTTTCGTGGACTTATTATTCTCGTGTTACTTAATAAATGTGGTGATTTACAGTCTTGAGAATAAGAGCCTAAAAGCTCAATATTTTTTTATATGTTTATATACTATTTTTCTTTCTTATCGTTTTTTATTGTTTTTACGCTTGCAAAGATAAGAAATTCATTAATAAATGTAACGGATTTGTTGCATTTGTTTTTAGATTTAATAGGAATGTGTTTTTAAGGGGTGTAAACTGAAATTAGGAAGAAAGGAAAGAAACGTAAACTGCATATAGAATTAATTTGAAAGTCGTAAACCTTATTTAGGATTGGACAAATAATGGAATAATTCTTTGTTTTAATATCTTCAATCTTCGTTTCCATAAATCCTTTCAAAGAATCAGTCCCAATATCATGGCATGATACTACAAGAATCATGGCATGAATCAACCAACATCATGGCATGATATGAACGGAATCATGGCATGATATGAAGATTGGTTCTTTGAAAGAATTTATGGAAGTGAAGATATAAATTAATATTATGGGGTAATAGTTTTGATTTACTGAGTTTTAGATTGGGTTTTCAGCAGTTTGATCTAAAGAACTAAATATGCGTTGATATTAAAGGGAGTTTTACTATAGGTTTTCTTGTTCTTTTTCTTCTAGTTCCATTGATAGATTTTCCCATGTTTGCATTGCTTTTGCGAGGGAGTCTTTTTTTGATTGGTAGGCTTTGTAGAAGGTTTCGTCGCTGAAGATTGGGTCTGAAGGGTCTGAGTTTGCGAGTTTGTGGTCGAGGGTTTTTATTTCGGATTCGAGGGTTTCGATTTCTTTTTCGGCTCTTTCTATGCTGTTTCTTATCTTGCGTAGTTCTTTTTCAAATTCTTTGGACTTGGCATAGTCGAGTTTGTTTTGGGAAATTGCGGTTTCTTTGGTTTGGCTTTGGGCTGATTTACCTTGTTCTAAAGTTTTAAGGTCTTCTATCTTGCGATGTGTTAGGTATTCGAAGATGTCGCCATGGAATTCATTGATTTTTTGATTTCTAAATTCGTAGAGGGTATTGGTTAAGCCTTGGAGGAAGTCTCTGTCGTGGGAAACTATAATTAGGGTTCCGTCATAGCGTATTAGGGCGTTTTTGAGTATATCTTTTGAGTCCATATCGAGGTGGTTGGTTGGCTCATCTAAGACTAGTAGGTTGACTGGTGATAGGATGAGTTTGGCTAGGGCAAGGCGGGATTTTTCTCCTCCTGATAGCACCATTACTTTCTTGTCTATGTCATCTGCTCCAAAAAGAAAGCTCCCTAATATATTCCTCACTCTTAGGCGGCTATCTCCTGTTGCTACTTCGTCTATGGTTTCAAAAACTGTTTTATTAGGGTCGAGAAGTGCGGCTTGGTTTTGTGCAAAGTAGCCAATGGATACTTGGTGTCCTGCTTTGTATTCTCCACTATGGTCGTTTATATCTCCAACTATAATCTTTGATAATGTACTCTTTCCTTCTCCGTTTTTGCCTACAAATGCTATCTTATCTCCTCTTTCAATTATAATGTTTACGTCTTTTAGCACTTGTTTCTCTCCATAGCTTTTTGCTACGTTTTTCATCTCCACTACTATCTTTCCTGAATGGGGAGAGGGAGGAAAGCGAAAATGAATGGTGGATGCGTCTACTTCGTCTATGGTTTCAAGTTCCATTTTCTCTATTAGCTTGATGCGAGATTGGACTTGCTTGGCTTTTGTTGCTTTGTAGCGGAATTTTTCAACAAACTTCTCAATCTCTGCTATCTGTCTTTGCTGGTTGGTGAGGACTGACTGCTGTGTTTCTCTTCTTTGTTGAAGTAAAAGCACATAATCGGAATAGGAGGCTTTGTAGTCGTATATCTTTCCTGCGGTTATCTCGATTGTTCTTTTGGTGATATTATCTAAGAATGTCCTATCGTGGGAAACAAGTACTACTGCTCCAAAATAGTTTATTAGAAAGTTCTCTAACCACTGTATTGACTCTATATCTAAGTGGTTTGTAGGCTCATCAAGTAGTATTACGTCTGGTTTTTGTAGTAATATCTTAGCTAACTCCACTCTCATTTGCCAGCCTGATGAAAACTCTGATATCTTTCTTTCAAAATCTGAATGAGGAAAGCCTAAGCCTAGAAGTACTTTTTCGGATTCTGCTCTTGAATTTGCTGCATCTATTAGGTTAAGTCTTTCATTGGCTTCGTAGTGAAGGTGGAGGAGGTTTTCGTATTCCGAACTTTCGTAATCTGTTCTGCTTGCTATTTCTTGGTTTAGGGTTTCAATCTTTTCTTGTAGTAGGTTAACTTCTTCGAAGGCTGTTAGTGCCTCGTCAATAACTGTCATGGTGGAAGAAGGTATCATTTCTTGGGGCAGGTAGCCTATGGTTTGGGATTGGGGTATTATAATTGAGCCTGTTTCTGGTTCTTGTAGCTTAGAAAGGATTTTCAAAAGGGTACTCTTTCCTGCTCCATTCTTTCCAACAAGACCAATTCTGTCTTTGTCGCCAATAACGAAGGATACGTTATCAAAAAGATTTATTCCAGAGAAAGATATAGATAGGTTATTGATAGTTATCATTGAAAAAGAAGTTTAGTAGTGGTTTATATTAGTTTGCAAAGGTAAGGAGTTTGATTAAAAGAAAAAAACACCAAGCAAATTAATCACTTGGTGTTTTCGACTAAACCTAATTGTTATGGCTATTAGGTATTATCCTTGTAGGTTAAATGATACTGGAAGAACAAATTGTTGTCTTACAGCTTTCCCTCTTTGTTTAGCAGGTTGCCATTTTGGCATTTCTTTAACAACTCTTTTTGCTTCTTCTCCACATCCTGAACCAATATCACGAAGAACTTTAATGTCTGTGATTGATCCGTCTCTCTCAACAACAAAAGTTAGCATTACTCTTCCTTTTGTTCCTGTCTCTTTAGCTTGTTGTGGGTATTTGATTGAAGTAGCTAAGTATTCATTTAATTTCTGAATTCCTCCTGGGAATGAAGCTTCTTGTTCAACAACAGTAAAAATAACTTTTTCTTCTTGAACCTCTTCTTCTTCTATCTTGATTTCTACTTTCGCAACAGAAGCTTGAACGTTAGAAGTTTGTTGGAAGCTTGAGATATTAAATTCTCTTTCAATTGTCTTAGAGTCATCAATAATTTCAAATTCTGTTGTTTCTGCTTGAGGAACATCTTCTGGAGGAGGTGGCGCTGTTTCTTCTTGAGTCGCCATAACAACTTCCTCTACTTCCTGAATAGCCTCTCTTTGAATCATTGTTGATTCTTTTGTATCATAAGTCTTGTATTCAAAAGCAAATATTACCAAACTTAAGGCAACAATTAAACCTAATTGAATAAAAAGAGCTTTTTTATTCTCTAGATCTGCTTTATCAGTTTTCTTTATTTCCATTTCTTTGAAGTTTTATATTTAAAAACTATATTTTATATCTCTATTTCAAGATGCTAAATTACTGCATTTTTACTATGCTCACAAACTTTTATCAATCTTTTTTATATCCTTGGTGTTGATAACTTGGCAAAGTCTTTGTTATCTAACGCAATAAGACTTGTTTTATTGTTCAAAAACTTTTAGTATTCGAAGCTCGATCCTCCCAAAAACTCCCTCATAATTGAGGTTGGAGGGATGGATTTATCGTCTATTGTTTGAAAGTTTGCAAGAAACCTTAACATCCTATTTGCTTCCGCATAGGCAACATCATTTTGAGGAACCTCACTTAAGAGTGGTTTTGCATAGGTTTTCAACACTCCAATTTCGTATAGAAGTGAGGAGTTAAAAATACTATCTGCATTCTCTTGATAAGGGAATATGTTTTCCTCTTCTCCACTCCTAACACTTTGCCAGCGTGAAAGGGTATCAATTGCTGAATATCCTCTATAATTAAAGTCTCTAACTAATCTTCTTAGCAAGCGATTATCACTACTACTTATTAGGTTATGCTTATCAATAGAGATTTGTGTTAGAGCCGAAACAAAGATATTGTATTTGTTTCTCCTGTCAATATCCTCCGATAGCTTAGGGTTGAGGGCGTGAATACCTTCAACAATAAATATTACGTTATCTTGAGCTTTAATAGTCTTTCCGTTATATATCTTTTTACCTGTAATGAAGTCGAATCGAGGAAGACTAACCTCCTTCCCTTCAAGCATATCATTCATTTGCGTATTGAAAAGCTCAACATCTATGGCGTCTATTGACTCAAAGTCATATTCTCCATCTGCTTTCCTTGGTGTAAGCTCTCTATCTAAGAAGTAATCATCAAGTGATAGTTGTATTGGTCGAAATCCAAGAACCGACAGCTGGGTTGCAAGTCTTCTACAACTTGTTGTTTTGCCTGAAGAGGAAGGTCCTGCTAGGAAAACAATCTTAATTTCAGCTCTCTTTTTAAAAATATGGTCTGCTATCTGAGAATACCTTTTTTCGTGAAGTGCTTCCGAAACCTGGATTAGCTTATTATATTCATTTGCCTTAACAATTTCGTTAAGCTCACTAACATAAGATGTGCCTAAAATCCTACTCCACTCTTCATATTCTTGGAAAACGGTAAACATTTTACTTTGCTTATTCCTTCCATTAATTATTTTGTTGGGGTCTTTCTTGCTTGGCATAACAAGTAAAAGACCTTTATCGTATTGAATTAAATCAAAAACTTTAAGATAAGATGTTGAAGGAACTAGTGGAGAATAAAAATGATTGATTGTTCCGTCTAAAGAATCAATATCTACAAACAAACGCTTGCTTGTTTCAACTAGTTTTGCTTTTGATTCAAGCCCTACCCTTCTGAAAATATCTACCGCCTCTTCTGTTTTAATGGTTTTGTTTAGAAATGGAATATCGCTCTTAATAAGCTCATTCATCTTATCCTTTATAAGCATAACCCTTTCCTCGTCTAAAGCTCCAATATTCTTTATTTCTGAATAATAGCCCCTAGCCATTGAGTGGTGAATATGCAAATCGCCCTTAGGAAAGACATCCTTAACTGCCTTGTATAGCACGAACATAAGACTTAAGGCGTACATTCTTCTACCGTTTGGATTATTGATATCTATAAATTCAACCGTTTTAGGCATAAATACCTTATAGCTTATATTTTGAACCTTATTATTTACATAAGCTCCTAGTATTGGAAATTCTGTCTTAACACCTGCAAACTTACTTACCTCTTTCATTGTAGATCCAAACGGAACTAATATTTTTGAGTTATTGTTTTTGCATATTATTTCTAACATTTCTATCATATTGTCTCCTTCTTTTCTTTTTTATTAGCATAATAACGTTTATCCTTAACGTCTTTATATATCTCTTGTCCAATTAATTTTCTAATAACAACCGAAGCACACATACATCCGAAGATTGGAGGAAGATAAGATATTGTTCCAACTACGCTTTTCTTATTTGTGCTTAACTCTTCTATAACAACCTCTTTATTTACTTTCTCTGACGAAAACACAACAGGGAAACCTGTGTAGATGCCAAACCTATGCAATCTCTTTCTTACCGCATTTGCTAAGGTGCAATTGAAAGACTGAGAAATATCTGATGTCTTTATTTGCAAAGGGTCGAACTTCCCACCACTTCCCATTGAAGAAACAATTGGGATGCCAAGCTCAAGAGAATGAAGTATAAGAAATACCTTAGGCGTTAGGGTATCAATTGCATCAACAATAAAATCAAACTTATCAGTCTTCAATATCTCAAGCATTCTCTGCTCATGAATATATTGGTCTATAACGTTTAACTCTAAATTTTCATTAATATCCTTTAGCCTATCAGCCAAACATTCTGCTTTTTTCTTCCCCTGTGTTGATGAAAGTGCAATTAGTTGACGGTTAATATTCGACTGATTTATTATATCCCCATCAACAATTGTTAGCTTACCAACTCCTGCCCTACATAACATCTCGGCTGCATAAGCACCAACCCCACCCAATCCAAAAATCATAACATGTGAGGCCTTTAACTTCTCCAATCCCTCCTCTTTTATCAGTAATTCTGTCCTTGAATACATCTAATAATATTGTAATTCCTATTTTATAATTAATGCAAAGATAATAAGATTTAATCTTTCTTATTAAAATATCATTAAAATCACCATAAATATTGCATAGATAACGAATAATGAGTAATTTTGTCAATCTATTATCACACTAAACCAATAACATGTTCGTAAAAACCTTTAGAAACGACTACCTCTTACAGCTAGTACTATTAGCAATAACCTCTTTGATATTATGGTTACCTGCTTTTATTTCACCCCTAGCACCAATAACAACAGGTTTCGACACACCAATCTACAAGGTTATCTACGAATCATTATCCTCACTTAAAGCTCTAAGCACAATTCTTGCTTTTCTCTTAGTAATCATTCAAGGACTAATTATTAATAGCATATTTTCTTCCAACCAGTTATCTCCATCAACAACTTTCTTCCCAGCCTTCATCTATGTTATCTTACTTAGCAGCAACTATGCCCTAATGACAATTAGCCCACTGCTTATCCAAAACACTTTTATAATATTTTCAATATACTTTCTTTTCCATTCTTTCGACAAAACAGAAGGACTTGACGAAGTCTTTTGCTCCAGCCTTTTCGTATCTCTTGCTTTTCTTAGCTTTATGCCTTCCATACTTTTTATCTTATGGATTTGGTTCTCCCTTCTTAACTATAGATTCTATAAATGGAGGTATTGGGTGATTAGTCTTCTTGGATTCTTAACACCTATCATCTTTGTGGTAACTTATTATTTCATTATAGACCAGCTTTCCTCCCAAGCACTTGCCTTTTCCGAAAACATAGACATTATACCTAACTTCTTTGTGGATGTTAAACCTATTGAATTTGTTTTTTATGCAGTAATTGGATTTTTAGGTATAGTATCCCTAATGAACTTGCTATCAAGCAAGGCAGACAATAACATTAATTATAGAAAGAAAACAAATATCCTTGTAATATTTTCTTCAATAGCAATCCTCCCTGGACTTTATAGCCTGGGCAACGACTATTTAATATTCTTCCTTGCCCCTGGTCTTTGCTATCTTTTCTTTCATTTCTTAAATGCAAAACGAAAACTAATCTATTCAAACATCATATTTTCAATTCTTTTACTATTAATTATCACCAAGCTAATCATATCATTAAACTAAGACTTGAAAGTTTTTTAGAATAATAAATAGTTTTTTCGTACATTTGCACAAAATAAAAATATCATAGATAATGAAAACTGGAGTTGTTATTTTCCCTGGTTCGAACTGCGACCACGACATAATTTATGTTCTACAAGACATCCTTAAACAAGAAGTTGTAGAGCTTTGGCATAAAGACACAGACCTTCAAGGCTGCGATTTAATTGTTCTTCCTGGAGGGTTTTCTTTTGGAGACTACCTTCGCTCAGGTGCAATTGCACGTTTCTCACCTATTATGAATAGTGTTATTGAGTTTGCAAATAATGGAGGATATGTAATTGGGATATGTAATGGATTTCAAATCCTTACAGAAGCTAAACTATTGGAAGGAGCACTTCTTCATAATAATAAACAAAAGTTTATCTGCAAAAATCAATACATAACACCACAAACCACCAATTCAATCTTCACCAAAGAAACAGAATTAAAGAAAGCATATAGTATTCCAATTGCTCACGGCGAAGGACGTTTCTTTGCAGATGAGGAAACCCTAAAAAGGTTGAACGCAAACGACCAAATCCTATTCCGTTACTGCGATGAGAAAGGTAAAATCACAGAAGAGTCAAATCCTAATGGCTCGGCTGAAAACATAGCAGGTATAACCAATCAGGGGCGTAATGTATTTGGAATGATGCCTCACCCAGAACGTGCCTCAGATCAAGAACTAGGAAGCGTAGATGGAAGAATACTATTTGAAAGTATTATCAAACATATAAAATAATTCTCCTTTTGAGGAGTTTAAAGTTGAAGGGTTTAAGGCTTAGTCGCAGTGCGTAGCCTTAAACCCTTTATTTCTTTTAAACCAAAATATATAAACCCTAAACAAATAAACAATGCTGCTACCATATTATAAGTCCGAAGAAACAATAGAATGTGGAATAGACGAAGCAGGCAGAGGATGCCTTAGCGGACCGGTTGTTGCCGCAGCAGTAATTCTTCCAAAAGGATTTTCAAATCAAATTCTAAACGACTCGAAACAACTAAGCCATAAAAAAAGGAAACAGCTTAGAGAAATAATTGAAAAAGAAGCCCTAGCATTTTCAGTAAGCTTTGTGGATAATAACGAGATTGACGAAATAAATATCCTACAAGCCTCCTTCCTTGCAATGACACAAGCTGCCGAAAGCCTAAGAACAAAACCAGAAATATTATTAATTGACGGAAATCGGTTTAAGTCTAAAACAAATATTCCATATATCTGCATAATTAAGGGCGATACAAAATACCAATCCATAGCAGCAGCATCAATTCTTGCAAAAACATATAGGGACGATTATATGGAGGAACTTGCAAAAGAATACCCCCATTACTCTTGGCAAAACAACAAAGGCTACCCAACAAAAGCCCACCGCAAGGCAATAAAAGACTATGGCATAAGCCCATTTCATCGCAAAACATTTAACCTTCTTGGAAAGACCTCATTATTCGAATAAAAGAGAACCTTCATTGCATAATTCTAAGCCTCAATAATCTCTTTTCCCTTATACAAATAAGAAAGACCCAACCCAACTATCATTAAAATACTACCAATAATAAAAGCATAAAACCCTGCTTTATCTGGGTAATTGTCTTTCATAAAAGCAACAATCTGAGGTCCTATAATACCCCCAACGCCCCAAGCAGTAAGAATTGCGCCATATATTGCAGGCATTAGCTTCTTGCCATAGGCATCATTAATAAGCGAAGGCATAATGCCGAAGCCCCCTCCATAGCAAAGCAAAATAATGCAGACAAAAATAACAAACAAGACCGGATGAGAGGTAAATATTAAACCAATAAAGATAATTGCTTGTAGGAAAAGTAAAATTCTAAAAGTTGTCATCCTACCTATTTTATCGGAAACCCCACCCCAGAAGAAACGACCCAAGCCATTAAAGACCGAACTAATAGCAATAAGAGTTGCACCAGAAAC
>DUQY01000069.1 GCA_012837565.1 Bacteroidales bacterium
ATGTACATCTTAGCAATTTTAATCAAAGAAATAGAAATTTAATGCTTGATTCTAAAACTTTCTTTCTTTGATTTGAGAATTATTTTATATAGTTTATTATTATTATATCGTGCAAAAGAATAATAAATAAGCTAGATAGAGTAGAGAAATTAAAAAAATTAGTTTAAAGAGGGGGAAATAGAAGAATATTCAGTTGTCCGGAATTTTTGGATTAGTGTTTTTCCAATCCTTGGTAATATTTACAGATTGATATTAGGCCGCACTGGTTGCATTTTGGCTTTCTTGCTATGCAGGTATATCTTCCGTGGAGGATTAGCCAGTGGTGTGCTAATGGGATTATGTCTTTGGGAAACTGTTTGGTTAATTGTTTTTCTGCCTCTAGTGGGGTTTTGGCATTGGTGGTTAGTCCTATTCTGGCAGATACTCTGAAGACGTGTGTGTCAACTGGCATATTGGGATGATTGAAAAGAACGGAGGTTACTACGTTTGCTGTCTTACGTCCTACCCCATCTAGTTCTTGGAGCTTTTCTGAATCTTCTGGAATCTCTGAATTAAACTTTTCAACTAATTTCTTTGCCATTGAAACTAGGTTCTTTGATTTGTTATTCGGATAAGTTACTGATCTTATTATTTTATAGACTTCTTCTGGAGTAGAGTTTGATAATGCTATAGGGGTTGGATATGTTTCAAATAGTTTTGGGGTAACCATATTAACTCTTTTATCGGTGCACTGTGCTGAAAGGATGACAGCAACTAGTAATTGAAAGGAGCTTTTATAGTCTAGTTCTGTTTTGGGTTCTGGCATTTCCTTTTTGAAATACTCAATAAAGAATTCGTACCTCTCTTTTTTGCTTGGCATTTCTATTATTTCTTTTGAGGATTATGAGTTAGAACAGTTGAAACTGGATAATGATCTGAGTAATCAAGTTTCTCTCTTTCAAAGCTTTTAACCTTAAATATATCTTTATCGTAAAGTATATAATCTATCCTATAGGCAGGAACATCTCCGTTATAAGTGGTGCCGAAGCCTTGTCCTTTAGCCACAAATGCATCTCCTAACTTTTTAGATAATTGTTTATATGTATAGGAAAATGGGGTGTCGTTAAAGTCTCCCATCACAATTGTTGGTAGGTTTGATTGGTTTATTACTGGTTCCAATTCATCAACTTCGTAGCTTCGTTTTGCGTTTGCCCAAATAAGTTTTTGCAGTATTGGTTTAGTCTTTTCTTTTATCTTAGAATCAATAGAGCCTCCTTTAAGTTTAGAAAAGACTTCTTTATCTTGATCTTGTAATTGATAGGATGCAAGATGGAGGTTAATCACCCTAATTGTAGTTTGGTTATCAATTTCAATATCGGAGTAGATAAAGGAATTGCTTTCTTCTTTTGTAGGGAAAAGAACTCCCGATTGAACAATAGGATATTTTGAATAGATAATGTTTCCAGATATATTATATTTATTATACTTCGGTGTGTAATAGTATTTATAACCTAAGTTATTTACTAAGTTATTATGAAATGATTTTTTACCTCGGGCTGATGCGTAGTCTTGAAATGAGATTATTGATGGATTAAGTGCTTTGATATAATTATAAACAGAGTCCATTCTCTCTTCCTTACTTTCATTCCACTCAGTATTATAATGAAATGAGCATACATTATAACTCAATAGTTTTATTTCAGTATTTTCTATTGGCGTTCTATGTTTCTGTGAGGATAAGCCAAAAAGAGTTGGGATATAATCAATTCTTATTATGATAATGATAAGGGGTATGATTATATATCTCCACTTTGTAAATAGCCAAAAGATAATAAATGAAATATTAATAAATAATAGTATTGGATAAAAGAAAGTAAGTATTGAAAACTTAGGTGCTATATGAGGAGGAATAAATGCTGAGGCATAGGTAAGAAGAAGTAAGAGTGCAAAAACTAAATTAATAATGTATAATATTCTTTTAATCATAGCTCTATTTGGTTAGTTTATTTTTTAGTCGTGTCCTTCGGAGGGTTGTTTTTCTTAGAATAATCAATATCTTTTTTTGTCAATATCTTTTCCGCCTTATAACCCTCTAACTCTCTTATTTTCCATTGTTCTTTAACCTTAACTAAATGCCAATGGTAAATCATAGCATTTCCATAAATATCAAATGTTTCAACATCTACATTTGCATTACTATCCTCAATTAAAGTTTGAATAATATTAATTGAATCTATCTGAACTAAATCATTCCCTAGAGAGAAAATGAATTCAAAATACCTATCAGCTCTATTGGTTGATATTTCTTTTATCTTGTCGAGATCTTTCTCATTTAGATAAATATAGAAATTTTCTATAACCTTGTTTACCTCGTCGCTCTCATCATCTTTATTGCATGAAACCAATAATAGAGGCAGTATTAATAAAGCGAATATATATTTAAGATATGTTTTCATTCCTTCTTATTCAATTTTAATTGAGGATGCAAATTTAATACTTATTTCATTATATCCACTTTAAAAGAGGGAAATCCATTCTATGTGGCATAAGTTCATGCTTAGGATAGATTCTAATGCTATAGTTATAAACCCCTGCTGCAAATGGAAGTACCTTAACCTCAAAGGTTAGTTTGTTGTGTGAATAGTTTGAAACCTCCATTGGTAAAACTTTATAAACATCACTAATAACATCATTTTCCTTATGTGCAAAAATTATTTCAGCACCTAAGTGGTCGGGATTAATGTCATTAATATATAGACTAAGTTTTACTATAAACCCTTCTTGCATTTCAATCTTTTTGTTTACTGAATCAGGAATCTGAAGGTCAAACAATTCAATCTTGTTCCATTGCCTTCTCATTCTATGTTTCCAAGCAGCATATTCTCTTGCTTTTTCAAAATTGTTTTCAGTTAAGAGAGCATGGCGATCAAAAAGTTTGCTATAGAACATAGAGTAATAATCATCCAGCTGACGCTTCATTGTGAAGTGAGGAGCAATTTTAGCAATATTGTTTTTCATTAAAGTAACCCATTCCTTACTTACTCCATCCTTATCTTGATTATAATATGCAGGAACAATTTTATCTTCAAAGGTCTCGTATATAAGCTCTGCATCATAAGAGCTTTGATACTCATCAGTCTCATAGAGTCTTTCTTCTGCCAATGCCCAACCTGCACCCTCTTTATAACCCTCAGCCCACCAGCCATCAAGAACAGAGAAATTTAAAACACCATTCATAACAGCTTTTTCGCCTGAAGTCCCAGATGCTTCCAAAGGACGAGTAGGTGTATTTAACCATACATCAACTCCTCTTACCAAATACTTAGCAACATACATATCATAGTCTTCAATAAATATTATTTTTCCTGTGAATTTAGGCATTTTAGAAACTTCTAGTATTTTTTTGATTAGGTCTTGACCTGCCTTATCTGCAGGGTGAGCCTTACCAGCAAAAATAAATTGAACTGGCTTTTCTTGATTATTTACCAATCTATCTAATCTTTCCATATTGGAGAATAGAAGATGTGCTCTTTTATAAGTTGCAAAACGTCGTGCAAACCCAATTGTTAGAGCTTTCTTATTGAACCTATCTTTGACATTATTAAATAACCTTGGATCCTCTGCCCTATTAATAAGTTCTTTACTCAACCTATTCATCATAAAGCGAACTAAGTCAGCCTTGGTTCTTTGGTGTAGATCCCAAATTCTCTTATCCTCAACTTCGTAAATCTTTTCCCAATACTTTGGATTAGACTGATCAAAAATATATTCTTTTGTAAATACTTCATCATAAAAAGCACTCCATTGCCTATCGACCCAAGTTGGTTGGTGAACTCCATTAGTAACATGACCAATATGAAGTTCTCTTGGAAAATAGCCAGGATAGAAATTAGCAAACATTTCTCTAGAAACTCTTCCGTGAATCTTACTAACTCCATTTACTTCTTGAGAAAAGTTAAGGGCTAAGATGCTCATAGAAAATTTCTCATCCTTATCATTACCATTAACTCTTCCTAAGGCAATGAAATTTTCCCACGACAAATCAATACTTTCTGCAAAATGGGCAAGATAAGCTCTAATTAAATCCTCTGAAAAAACATCATGACCAGCAGGTACAGGAGTATGAGTTGTGAAAAGGGTTGAAGAGCGAATGATTTCTTTTGCTTGAACATAAGGTATGTTATCGTTATCAATCATTTCCCTTAATCTCTCAAGTGAGTTGAAAGCCGAGTGCCCTTCATTTGAATGGTAGATAACAGGATTTATATCTAACTCATTCAACATTCTAACACCACCAATACCTAAAAGAATTTCTTGTTTAAGTCTATGTTCCCAGTCTCCACCATATAGTTGATTAGTTATGGCTCTGTCCTCAGGCTGGTTCTCGTCAATATCAGTATCTAGTAAATAAAGAGGAACCCTTCCAACATCACAACGCCATATTTTTGCATAAACATCACGTCCTGGCAAGTTGATAGCTATCTTCTTCCATTCACCTTTTTCGTCCTTCATTGCTTTAATTGGAAGATGAGAAAACTTTTGTGGTGACAGCTGAGAAATCTGTTCTCCATTCTTTGTAATATGTTGTGAGAAATAACCATAACGGTATAAAAGACCTATACCAATCATATTCTTATTACAATCCGAAGCTTCTTTCAAATAATCTCCTGCCAACATTCCTAAACCTCCAGAGAAGATTTTAAGAGTGTCGTGAATAC
Organism: Bacteroidales bacterium; assembly: GCA_012837565.1. Classification (GTDB taxonomy): domain Bacteria; phylum Bacteroidota; class Bacteroidia; order Bacteroidales; family P3; genus UBA10566. Next base: position 4,698 of record DUQY01000069.1, read on the forward strand.
CAAACTCCATTGAGAAGTAAGCAACCTGTTTGCCTACTTTATTTTCAGCCTCTTTAATATAATTATCGAATTTCTCAACAACAGAGTCTAACTTTTTAATAAATACTTCATCATTCAAAAGACGGTTAAAGTCTTCTGTACTTAAACTTTCAATAAGATGAATTGGACTCCTATTAAACCTTTCAAACCTAAGATCATCAATTAAATAGAAAATATCTCTTGCCTCTGCATTCCAGCTCCACCAAAGGTTTTGACTTAAACGCTCCAATCCCTCCAATCGTTTTGGAAGAAACTGAGCAACCAAGATTTTCTTCCATGAAGGTTGTTCTCCCCAAGCAGGTGTAAAATCACCTCTTTCCTTGATTGGTTGTTTATGTATATATTGCTGAATCCTTTTTTCCGACTTATTAAGAGCAATCTCGTAAGACTTATAGTAATATTGTATTAGGTTATCCCAAAGAGTTGATTGAGATATTTCAAATGCTTTATCGTTTAATGCAATTAATTCTTTTTCAGAAAGACTTAGCGTCTGTTCAATCTTAGTCACAATTTCGCTTACTACCTTACTACTCTCGCCATCTTGTCTATGAATAACAGCCAAAGCACCTTTAAGCCCTTTAGTTTGCTCTTCAATCCAAAGTCCAAAACCAGCCAGATTAGTTGTTATGGAAGGGATATGAAATGCCATCGATTCCATTGGAGTATAACCCCATGGCTCGTAATAGGAAGGGAATATTGAAACATCGAACCCAATAAGAAAATCAAAATAAGGAAGATTAACAATTCCATCATTACCATCAAGATATGAAGGAATAAACATTATCTTAACATTATCATCTAATGAATTGTTTAGATTATTTTGCTTAATTGTTCTAAGAATAGGATCATTCTCTGGATCAAAAAGATGGTGGGTTAAATATTGATTAGATTTTGGTTCTAAGAAGTTCGGCTTACCAAGGTTCTCTAACAATGATTTGTATATATCAACATTATGAGCAGGAACAGCAATAACAGCAACTATTTGCCTTTTTAGCTTCTTTTTATTTAGCTCACCCATTGCATTAATGAAAACATCTATTCCTTTATTGGTAAACTCATAACGACCACTAGTAATTATTAATAATGCATCATCATCAATCTTTTGATTGGTTAGAGCTTCTGTAACATCAATTATTCTTTTTCTTGCACTAAGTTTTTCTTTTCCAAAGCTCGCCTCATTAGGAACAAAGGTTGGTTCAAACCCATTTGGAGTAACAATATTCACGCCTTTATTAAAAAAATGCTTACATTCGTTATTAGTTAATTCACTAACTGTTGTAAAGCTATCTGCATTCTCTGCCGATATTTTCTCCAAAGAGTATTTTGCTCTAACATTAAACTCTCCAGCTACTTGATCTGGGTCATAGTTTTTGAGTTCTGAATATAGTGGAAGGTTATTTCCTGCAATGCTTCTTCCTAAAACTGTTGCGTGAGTTGTAAATGCGGTTGCAATTTGAGGACAATTCTTCTTAAGGTAAAGAACCCCAGAACCTGTCATCCACTCATGCCACTGGGTAACTATTTTATCATTAGATGATAAATAAAACTCGTAATAAGACTCAATAACCTTTGCTGCAGCGTAACCAAACAAAAAAGGTTCAACATAATCCCATTGACCTGTTATACTATCTAGTCCATATTCTTTCCAAAATTCTGCAAACAACTCATCCTTTTGAGCAAAGAAATGTGTGAAGTCAACCAAAACAACCAAAGGTCTTGATTTAATTTTCCATCTACCAACCCTAATTCTAAGTCCTTTTGATTCGGCATAAGCTTTCCAGCTCTTTAATATATAGGTGTCTTCTTCAAATTCCGAAACCTGTCCTTCTCCTCTAATTATGTCAGCACCAATTAACATGTAATTATCATGATACTTATCAACTAGGTTTTTCGCTTTTGTTGAAATAACGGTATGAATTCCTCCTACCTTATTACAAACTTCCCAACTTGTTTCAAATATAAAATCTGGTTGCATATTTTTTCTTATTAAATTATTAAATTGATTTACTTATTGAACTCATTCTTGCAAGAGCCTCAGAATATTCTTTTCTAAGCTTTGCAAAAATCTCTTCAACACTTAATATTTCATTAATCATTGAACTTACTTGTCCAATTTCAAGTTCTCCCTCTTCCATATCTCCTTCAAACATCCCAAGTTTAGTCTTTCCTTTTCCAATAATCCCTAAAAGCTCTTCCTTGGATGCTCCTCTTTGCTCAGCAGCTTGAATTTTATCATAATGCCCACCTTTCAAAAGACGTGTAGGAGATAGCTTTCTAAGAAATAGCATTGTGTCCCCTTCCTTAGCATCAATAACTGCCTTTTTAAAGTTATCATGAGCTGAGGACTCCTTACTAGCTGCAAATAGTGAACCAATTTGAACTCCCTCTGCTCCCAAAACCATCATTGCAAGTATTTGCTCACCTGTAGCAATACCTCCTGCAACAATAATTGGAATATTAAGTTTTCCAGCCAATTGATTAATTAGAACCAATGTTGTTGTTTCTTCTTTACCATTATGTCCACCTGCCTCAAACCCCTCACAAACAATTGCATCAACACCTGCATCTTGCGCTTTTAGTGCAAACTTTTCATTAGCAACAACATGAACTACAATTATTCCATTATCTTTTAGTTTCTTAGTATATGTTGCAGGGTTTCCTGCCGAAGTGAATACAACTTTAACTTTTTCTTCAATAACTATATCAATATGTATTGAAGAATTTGGGTTCATCATAGGAATATTAACCCCAAATGTATTATTTGTAGCCTGTTTACATTTCTTAATATGTTCTCTTAAAACATCTGGCAACATTGAGCCTGCACCAATTAGTCCAAGTCCTCCCTGGTTGCTTACTGCTGATGCTAATTTCCATCCACTACACCATACCATTCCCCCTGAAATTATAGGTGATTTTATCTTTAATAAATCGCAAATTTTATTATTCATGCTATTTTTGCTACAAAGATAATAAGAAAACTTGCAATTTCAAATATTATTTGTAATTTTGGCACGCAGAATCGATAATTAATTAAATTTAAATCTATAATTGATATGAAAAAAATCTTGTTTTTCTTTTTGATAAACATTGTAACAATCAATGCATTTTCTCAAGATTGGCGTAAAGGTTCCTATATGGAAGCTCCTCCTGAATACTTTATTATGCTAAACTTAGATGGTAGTATGATGATGGGTCAAAATGCTGACCTTAACCCAATGGGATATGGCTTTACTGTTGGCTATCAATACAAAACAGGAAGAAAAAAAGGATATACAACAACAGCTCACGGCCTTGGTGGATACTTAGGATATACCTACCATAGAGGTGCAAATTTTGATATCGAACCAATAGGAACTTCATATCCACTTACATTTTCAAAACACAATAGTTTTGGATATATTCCTGTTATGGCATCGTATAATTTTTACATAACCAAAAAGAAAATGCATTATTTTCTTGGTTTAGATGCAGGAATTCAAATGATGGTTAGAGAAAAAGACTATAAAAACGAACTTATTTCATATTATAATGTAGAAAATGAAATAAAAATAAACCATGTACTTCCAAGCGCAAAAGCATATTTTGGTATAATGTATGAACTAAACACAGACCTTAGGTTAAGAGCTCAAGTTGGAGCAGATTATACGGGCGGATACACCTTTGAAGCAATGACTCCTTTCTATTATAGAGATAGAGCAGGAAAGACTGTTATAAGCGAAACCTCTGGAAAAGTAAAAACACAAGGCCTATTAAATATTTCAGCATCTATTGGTGTAGCATATAGTTTATAGTATTAATCTATGCAGTTATTCTATTGTCCTGATATAAATCCTGACCAAATATATACCCTTGGCAAGGAAGAATCACAACACTTAGTTAAGGTACTTCGACAAAAAGAAGGCGACAAGGTTCATTTGACCGATGGATTAGGCAATCTTTTTGAGGCAGAAATACTAGAGGCAAATCCAAAATCTTGCATAATAAAAGTAGTAAACACCCAAGAGGAATACCATAAAAGAGATTACTACCTCCATGTGGCAATTGCACCAACCAAAAACATAGCAAGAATAGAATGGTTTTTGGAAAAGGCAACAGAAATGGGCATAGATGAAATAACCCCTATTATTTGTCAACATTCAGAAAGAGAAAACACCAAGCACGAAAGGCTAGAAAAGATAATTATTTCAGCAATGAAACAATCACTTAAAGCCTATATGCCTAAGCTTAATACGCCAACTCCCCTACTAGAAGTAATTAGAAACTCAAGTGAAACCAAAAAACTAATAGGATATTGCGTTGGAGAAAACAGAAACCAGATAAAAGATATTTATAAACCAAAAGAATCTGTCTTAATAGTTATTGGACCAGAGGGTGACTTCTCTGAAAAAGAAGTAGAGGAGGCTCTAAAAAACAATTTTCAAACAATAACACTTGGAAAAGAAAGATTAAGAACAGAAACAGCAGGCATATATGTTGTAAATATCATTCATTCAATAAACCAATGAGAAAAGTAATCATATTAATAGCCCTCGTAGTTTTATCGTCCATATCCTTTGGGCAGAAAAACACACTTGCACTATTAAAATATAGCGGAGGAGGTGATTGGTATGCCAACCCAACCTCACTAACCAACCTAATAAACTTTTGTAATAAAGAACTAGGCACCAGTCTATCATCCGACTATGCAACAATTGAAGTAGGAAGTTCAGAAATATTCCTATATCCATTCTGTCACCTAACAGGACATGGAAATGTTGTCTTTTCAGACCAAGAACAAAAGAATTTAAGAAATTATCTAATTGGCGGAGGATTCCTACATATTGACGACAACTACGGCCTAAGAAAATTTATAGAACCACAAATGAAAAAAGTATTTCCAGAGCTAGACTTTGTAGAAATACCTTTTAGCCATCCAATATATCATCAAAAGTATAATTTCCCTAACGGCCTACCAAAAATTCACGAGCATGACAATAAACCGCCCAAAGGATATGGACTATTCTGGGAAGGAAGACTAGTTTGTTTCTTTAGCTATGAAACAGACCTTGGTAATGGTTGGGAAGATGAGGAAGTTCATAACGACCCACCCCAAACCCGCCTAAAAGCACTTCAAATGGGAGCAAATCTTATACAATTTACATTTATGCAATAAGAAAAGCTCTTTATGGCGTTTTCTAATTATTTATTTGACTTAATAATTATTTAAGTAGATTCTCTAATTCAAAATCAATTCTTTCTGGTTTGAATGTAGGGGAATATCTCTTAATTGGCTTTCCGCTATGGTCTATTAAGAATTTTGTGAAGTTCCATTTGATAGAACTGAAAAATAAACCACCTAATTCTTTCTTTAAGTACTTATAAATTTCGTGAGCATCTTTTCCATTAACGTCAATCTTAGAAAACATTGGAAAACTAACTCCATAATTGATTAAACAACCCTCGGAGATAGATTTTTCATCACCTGGCTCTTGATTTAAGAACTGATTGCAAGGAAAACCAAGAATAACCAGTCCTCTATCCTTATATTTCTGATAAAGTGCTTCCAAACCCTCTAATTGAGGAGTAAGACCACATTTACTTGCAGTATTTACCACCAAAATAGTCTTTCCCCTATAAGTTTCCATACTTATTTCTTTACCTTGAATAGAATTGGCTTTAAATGTATAAAATATTGCGTCCATTTTCTTAAAATATTATTTATAAATAATCAAAATTATTATTATGCAAATATAAAGAAAAAATTGAATCAAAGAAAGAAAAAAATGAATCAAAGAAAGAGAAAAATGAATCAAAGAAAGAATTTCGTGAATCAAAGAAAGAGAAAAATGAATCAAAGAAAGAATTTTCTAAAACAGCGTATAAAAAAACCTCAGTAAATTAATACTGAGGTTTTGATTTTATATTAGGTTTCTCCTATTATTGTTGTCTAAGTGAATCTAACACTGCATTAACTTCTTTGTATTTATCTGTCATTTCAAGTCTTGAATAGATAATCTTTAAAGCGTTTAATGTGTTAATATCCTTTGGTTTGATATTTAATATTCTTTCAAAGAATGGGATTGCTAATGAGAAGTTTTGTTTTGATTCTTTTTGAAGTCTATCGTATTCTTCTGTTGCATCAAATGGTAGTTTGTCTGCCTTTTCTTTTAAGTCTACTGCTGTATTGAAGTACAATACTCCTAATCCGTAATTAGCCTCGGTTTGAGTTGGTTTAAGCTCTAAGGACTGGTTGTACATTGCAATTGCTTGGTCAAGGTTGTTAGCATCTCTAAGAACATCTCCAATAATTACTAGTACTGATGATTTGTTTTCTGTTATAGTATCTGCAATGGTTTTAAGAATTGCTATTGTTTTGTCTGCCTCTACTTTATTACCTGCCTCAACATAAGCTCCTGAAAGTAGACCAATTAATCTATAGTTTCCTGGTAGGTTTCTAACTCCTACCTTCAAAACATTAATTGCTTTTTCTAACTCGTTTGCTTTTTTGTTTGCAATATATAGATTGATATAAACTGCTTCTTCTTTTGTATTTTGCTTAACTAGTTGGCGATACATTTCACCTGCTTTATCAGCTTGCTTTGTTGCATCATAAGCCATTGCAATACAGAAATTAGATTTCATTTCAACTTCTTTGTTTCTTGATAGAACTGCTCCCTTTACCACTTCTTCGAAAAGAGGAATTGATTCTGCATATTTTCCAGAGTTGAAGGTATTAAGAGCAATATCGAATTGATAAATAATAACATAATTCATTGTGTTTATGTTTGCACCCACGTATTCATTTGTCTGTGCTTCTTTTTCAATTTCAATTGATTTCTCTAGTGATTGTCTAGATGTTTGTGCAAGAGCTGGTACTGGAATATCTATCTTTTGTTTCTTATACAACTTTTCATCTGTTTGTGATACTTCAACAAGTTTTGCATAAATTAGGCCTGAATAATGCCATGTTTTAGCATCATTTTTTGTGCTTTCGTGCACACAAGCTGCATCAATATTCTTCTTAGCTTCTGCCAGACGTTTGTTTTTCATATCTGCATAAGCACTTTGAACTTTCATTGTTTGTGCATTGGCGCTTATTCCAAATACTACAAATGCTACAAATAAAATTATTCTCTTCATTTCTTAGGTGTTAATTTTTATTTTAATAAATTTATCTTTTATTCGTTTTATTCATTTATTTCTTCGTCAGCATCCAAAGTCTCATCTTCTTCTACTTCCTCAATATCATCTATTTCTTCAATATCTTCTATACCATCATCAATGATTTCCTCACCATCAATTGCAACTCTTTCAATATCTTCATCATCCTCTGATGCGTCTATCCTACATACTGCTGCAATTTCATCATCTCCCTTTAGCTTAATCAGTCTAACGCCTTGTGTTGCTCTACCTAATACTCTAAGGTCTGCTATTGCAATTCTAATTGTTATGCCTGATTTGTTTATAATCATTAAGTCACCAGTGTCGTCAACATCTTTTATTGCTATAAGACTACCTGTTTTCTCTGTTATCTTTAATGTTCTAACGCCTTTTCCTCCTCTATTAGTATGACGATATTCGTCAACTGCGGAACGTTTTCCATATCCTTTTTCAGAAACAACAAGTATATCCTTTTCTGCATTCTCTACAGAAACCATGCCAATCACATAATCTTCTTCACTTCTAAGGGTAATTCCTTTCACTCCCGATGCATTTCTTCCCATTGGTCTTACTTTGCTTTCTGAGAAACGAATACAGTTACCACTGTGAAGTGCCATAAAGATTTCATGGTTACCATTGGTTAGTTTAGCTTCTAAAAGAACATCTCCATCACGAACTGTTATTGCATTAATTCCATTGATTCTTGGACGTGAATATGCTTCAAGGCTGGTTTTCTTAATAATACCGTTCTTAGTACACATTATTATGTAGTTACTATTTACATAATCTAAGTCCTTTAAGTCTTTTGTATTGATATATGCTCTAACATTATCGTCTGGTTCTAGGCTGATAAGGTTTTGAATTGCTCTTCCTTTCGAAACCTTTGTTCCTTCTGGAATTTCAAACGCTCTCATCCAATAGCAACGTCCTTTCTCGGTAAAGAAAAGAATGTAGTTATGCATTGTTGCGGTGTAGATATGTTCTATGAAGTCTTCATCTCTTGATCTAGCTCCACGAGAACCCTTTCCTCCTCTGTTTTGTACCTTATATTCTGATAAAAGAGTACGTTTAATGTATCCAAGGTGAGATATTGTAATCACAATCTCTTCGTCAGCAATCATATCCTCTATCCTAAAGTCAGAAGAAGAATATTCAATTCTTGTATTTCTTTGGTCACCAAACTTTTCTTTAATATCAAGTAGTTCGTCCTTAATAACCTGCATTAGAACCTCAGGATTATTAAGAATATTCAAACAATGTTTGATGAATTCCATCAACTCGTCGTATTCTTTTTGTAGTTTTTCTCTTTCAAGACCAGCAAGTTGACGAAGACGCATCTCAACAATAGCTCTTGTTTGAAGTTCTGAAAAACCCCATCTTTCTGTCATTGCATCTCTTGCCTCTTGAACAGTTTGAGATGAACGTATCAAAGCAATTATCTCATCAATAAAGTCTAGTGCTTTTAATAAACCCTCTAGTATATGTGCTCTTTCTTCTGCCTTTGCAAGATCGAATCTGGTTCTTCTTTCAACAACCTCCATCCTATGCTCAACAAAATACTTAATAATTTGTTTTAAATTAAGCATCTGAGGTCTTCCATTAACTAAAGCAATGCTATTGATTGAAAATGAAGATTGAAGGTCAGAATATTGGTATAGTTTATTTAAGACAACATTAGACATTGCGTCTCTTTTCAATCTATAAACAATTCTAATTCCGTCCTTATTACTTTCATCTCTAATTTCAGAAATACCCTCTATTTTCTTTTCGTCAGCAAGTTGTGCCTGACGCTTAATCATTTCAGATTTTGTTACTTGATAAGGTATTGAAGAAACAATTATTTGATCGTGACCATTAGGTCCTTCCTCAATAAGAGCCTCACCTCTCATAACAACCTGCCCTCTTCCAGTATGATAAGCTTCCTTAACCCCTTCGTAGCCGTAGATTATTCCACCAGTTGGAAAGTCAGGAGCTTTAATATATTGCATTAATTCTTCAATAGTGATTTCATTATTGTCGATATATGCCATTGTTCCGTTCAGAACCTCTGTTAGGTTATGAGGTGCCATATTGGTTGCCATACCAACAGCAATTCCCGAAGCTCCATTAATTAATAGAACAGGGACTTTAGTTGGTAAAACGGTAGGTTCTTTCAAACTACCATCAAAGTTATCTTGAAAATCAACTGTATCTTTTTCAATATCAGCTAATATATCATGAGAAATCTTAGCCAAACGTGCCTCAGTATAACGCATAGCAGCTGGAGGGTCATTATCAATGGAACCAAAGTTACCTTGACCATCAACTAGCTTGTATCTCATCGACCAAGTTTGAGCCATACGAACCATCGCCATATACACAGAACTATCTCCGTGTGGGTGATATTTACCAAGAACTTCCCCTACAATTCTAGCACTTTTCTTAGTAGCGGTATTGTAAAACATTCCCATGTCATTCATCGCATATAATATCCTACGATGAACAGGCTTCATTCCGTCTCTAACGTCAGGTAAGGCACGAGAAACAATAACGCTCATTGCATAATCAATGTAGGCAGACTTCATTTGTTTCTCAATGTCAACCTTTACTATCTTTTCGTTTTCTGAGTACATTTTTACTATTCTTTTACTTAGTATTTTTAAAGTGCGAAGATACGATTATTTTTTGAAATGAAATTGATAAAGCTTAAGAAAATACATTAGATTACTAATAATATGTAATTATGGCATATATTTTAAAAAAAAATGTACATTTGCAAGTTAATAATTGAACTAAGACATATGCGTAACGACCAATATAGCCCAACCAAGTTTAACTTTTTACCACCTGTTTGTAAGAACCTATTAATTATAAACATCTTAATGTTTTTAGCCACCACAGTGTTGAGGTCAAGGGGAATTGACCTGGCTGGTATTTTAGGACTTCATTTCTTTATGGCGGAGGATCACCATGTTTGGCAATACATTACTTATGCCTTTATGCATGCTAATTTCAACCACCTTTTCTTCAATATGTTTGCTATTTGGATGTTTGGTTATACCCTAGAAAACATTTGGGGAGCAAAGAAATTCATTTTTTTCTGTTTCACCGCTGCCCTAGGAGCTGCTTTTGTTCAACAAATCACATACTATTTTATGTATGGAGATTTAGTTACTGCAATGTCAAATGGCATTCAAATAGTTAACACAGGCTATGAAAAAATCCCAATTAAAGAATTCCTAAATCAAATAAACACCGTTGGTGCATCAGGCATTGTTTTTGGACTTTTACTCGCATTTGGAATGATGTTCCCTAATGCTTATATCTATCTTTATTTTCTATTCCCAATCAAAACCAAATGGTTCGTTATAGGATACATTATTTTAGAATTATTTAATGGAGTTTTTGGAACCTCTGCAGGCATTGCACACTTTGCACACTTAGGAGGAGCATTAGCTGGTTTCATTTTAATTATGTATTGGAAAAGAGATAAACATAGATTTTAAACTTTTAGACTTGGGACAAAAAGAGAAAAAAGACCAATTTATTATTGCTTATTTAATAGATTTAGATAAAACACAAGCAATAATTAATAATGCAATTTGTTTTGCTAAAATGCTAGACAAAGGGTTAATCCTTTTGCATATATCGGATAAAGAATACACAAATACTACAACAGAAGAGGCTGAAAAAAAGCTAAAAGAACTAAGCTCTCAAACAACGGAAATACCATTCTGTTCCTACCTTGCAATTGAGGGAAAGTCGAAAGAAATACTACATAAAATATCAGAACTCTTGTCAGGAGTCCTCTTAGTAACATCTTCCAACTCAGAAAAGCCAGAAAACAAGAAACAAAAGCTAGCTAATTACCCAAAAGAACTATTCAAAAACCTATACGAATCAAGAGTAGCATATTTCATAATAGACCAAAACCAAGCTCATACCCTACCTTTTGACAAAGCAATCCTAACAATCAATAATATGAGAGAAAGCAAGGAAAAAGTACTTTGGGGATCCTATTTTGGAAGGTTTGCAAGTAGTGAAATAGTTGTATACTACCACAACTATAAAGATGAGTTTCATCGTCATCAGCTACATTATAATATAAAGTTCCTTATGAAAATGTTCGATGGTTTCAAGATAAACTACAGACTTAACCTATCATCCAACCCAAAAACCTTTGTCGACTACCAAGCAATGGATTATGCAAGAGAAATTGGAGCAGGACTAGTAATATGTCAGACAACTAAAGACAAGGACTGGACAAATAAAATCTTTGGACTTAAGGAGACAAAAATACTGGAAGGAAACCTCGATATTCCAATTCTTTTTGTGAATCCAAGAAACGATTTATTTATTTTATGTGAATAGATTATGATTAATTTTTTACTTGGAATAATTGTTTTCTATATCATTTTTAGACTATTAATCACCATGATAATACCTAAGATAACACGATATAGTATAGAGCGATATAAGGAAAAAATGAAAAAGGAGAACCCAGAGCTCTATAAAAATCAAGATAGAGGTTATACAGGCAAAATCCACCCAGCATTAAGGAAATACTATAAAAAGGAAGATAATAATATAAATAATAATACGAAATGAATAAAGAAAACACATTAAAGAAATTCTTACCACATATAATAGCTATTGCTATATTTTTGGTAGTAAGTGCAGTTTACTTTTCTCCTGTCTTAAAAGGTTTAGAGCTTCGTCAGAGTGATATGACAAACGCTACAGGTGTTGCAAAAGAACTTGTTGACTATAAAAAAACAACAGGGATTAGTTCTGCTTGGACAAATTCATTATTTAGTGGTATGCCCTCCTATCAAATTCAAGGACCAAATACCAATAATGTTTTCAACCCAATAAGCACTCCTCTAACACTTTGGGGATTTCAACTCGACTTAGGTGTTATGTTCTTATATATGTTAGGGTTTTATGTGTTTGCAATTGCTATTGGACTAAGTCCTTGGCTAGGAATTGTTGCAGGACTTGCATTTGCCCTTGCCTCCTATAATATCATTATTATTGAAGTTGGACATATAACCAAGGCATGGGCAATGGCTATGATGGCACCAATATTTGGAGGTATGATGTTAGTATTTAGAAAAAAACTCCTAACAGGTGTAGCAGTATTTATTCTTGCACTTGGACTTCAAATCAGTTTCAACCATATTCAGATTACATACTATACAATGTTAGCTGCATTTATACTTGGTCTTTCCTATTTAATTTATGCAATTAAAGAAAAACAAATCAAGACATATCTTATTGGTGCATTAATATTAATAGGTGGTGCACTAATTGCAGTACTTCCAACATCAGCTCACTTAAAAATGAACTCACAATATGTTTCTCATACAATGAGAGGTGGTTCAGAAATAACAGTTAAAGCTAAGGGTGACACAAAAGTCAAGAACGAAACAGGCCTAGCAATAGATTACGCATACCAATGGAGTTATGGAATTGGAGAAAGCTTATCTGTCCTTATTCCTGATGCAAGAGGTGGAGGTTCTTCAGACCAAAGATTTGAAGAGAATGCTAAGAATAGAATAAATCAAATTCAAACCGTTCCTCCAGCACGTCAGGACGACCCCAACATAAACCAAGTTATTCAACAATACGCAGGAGCAACCTATTGGGGAGAACAACCTTTTACTGCAGGGACAATGTATTTTGGATCAATAATTATATTCCTAGCAATGCTTGGACTAATTTTAGTTAAAGGTCCTGAACGTTGGTGGCTACTTTTTGCAAGCATTCTATCATTCGTTTTGTCTTGGGGTAATAACTTTATGATAGTAAATGAATTCTTATTCCATAATCTTCCTTTCTACAATAAGTTCCGAACCCCTTCAATGGCTCTCGTTCTTGCAAACGTAACATTAATAATCCTTGGAACATTAGGACTTAAAGAATTCTTTTCAAAAGACTTAGATATAAATAAAAAGAAGAAAGCCTTATATGTTTCAGCAGGCGTAATTGGAGGAATAACCCTTCTTTGTGCATTATTACCAAGCCTATTTGCATCCTTTACAGCATCAGGAGATAGTGTTTTCGAAGAATACTTAGGCGCAAGCTATATTCAAGCATTATTTGATGATAGAAAAGCAATGTTTGTTTCCGATGCATGGCGTTCCTTCCTATTTATTTCCGCAGCATTCTTTGCATTGTTTTTCTTTGCATTTGACAAAATCAAGAAAGAATATATCGCTGTACTTATTCTTGGACTTCTAATAACATTTGACCTTTTGGGAGTTGACAAACGCTACCTAAGCGACCAAAACTTTGTTCCCTCACAAGAAGTAAACATATACCCAACAAGTGCAGACAACGAAATCCTTGATACGGTTAGCCAAAACAACATTAACCATTATAGGGTTTATAATCTATCAGTTAGCACATTCAACGATGCTCTAACATCTTATTTCCACTCCTCAATTGGTGGATACCATGGAGCTAAACTTCAAAGATACCAAGATATAATAGACTTCTACCTAATTAACAGAAACTACGTTCAAGAAGACTTAACTGACCCTGACAAACTAATGAAAAACCCTATTCGCCAGTTCTATGCTGCATACCAAGGACAGCTTGCTGCAAATATGGGAGTTTTGAATATGTTAAACACCAAGTTCTTTATAATTCCAACCCAAGAAGGTGGTAAAGCATACCCTAACCCAGAGGCATTAGGTGCTGCATGGTTTGTTCCAAAAATCGATTGGGCAAAAGATGCAAATGAAGAAATACTAAAACTTGATAATTTCAATCCAAGCGATGTTGCTGTTGTTGATGTGAGATTTAAAGATATAGTAAAACCAATCCAATCTTTTGATTCCTTAGCTACTATTAAATTTGAAAAAGCTGCTGATAATAACCCTGAATATGCTAAATATACCACAAGTTCAAAGTCAGATGCAATAATGGTTTGCTCAGAAATATATTATAGCGAAGACTGGAAAGCATATATTGATGGCAAAGAAACACCATATTTTAGAGCAAACTACATCCTAAGAGCAATTAATGTTCCGGCAGGAAATCACGTTATTGAGTTTAAATTGGAATCTGATGTGTTTAAAACCTTTAATTTCATCTCTCTGATTGGTTCAATAATGGTAGTTCTAATTATTCTATTAGCAATCCTCTTCCCTATCTATCAAAACAGAAAAGAATTAAATAATAAGATCAAAAAATAATAGAAAAATAATAGAAAAATGAAAAGAGTTATTAGTCTGACAATTTGCTTGTTTGCCCTACTAATGGGTTCAGAGGCATTTTCACAAATAGAATTACGCCAACCCTTTATAATGGACACAGTCAATAATAAAGGAGAGAAACTTGATTTTACAACCTTAATTCAAGTCCCTAGCTACGACAATCTAAAAACATCGAAACGGTTCCCAATTATTGAAGAAAACCAAGTAATAACAATATCCTCACCAAACGAAAATGGCTATAAAATAAACACCTATATAGCTCATGTTTTTGTTAACTCATTCCAAAAAACCACACTTAATGTATTTTCAACCGATAAGGTAAAAATAGGTTTAAATGGTGAAATGATAAAAGAAAGACTATCAACAAAGGATTCCTTAAACGATGATTCAAAAATCTCAAAAGAAATAACCTTAGAACCTGGGAAACATATTATTTCGTTTAGCGTTTTGACCTCCAATGATAACCCAAAACATGAACTACGATTTAGCTTCGATGGGGGTGAAATTATAACCATTAACAAAGACTCAAAGGAAACTAAATATGGACTAACCCTAAAAGAAATGTTAGGTGGAAGAAACATCTACAACACATCCATTTCCCCTTCTGGCAAATACGTAATGGTAAAATACTATGACTCCGACAACAAAGGGAAAAGACAATACGGATACCTAATAGCAAACAAAGACCAAACCCTATTTTTTGAAGAAGGTAACACATCAACCCAATGGGCTGAAAACAATTTATTCTTTAATGAAAAGAACGAAGACATATTATATTACTTCGACAAAGTAAACGATAACAGAAGACTAATAAAACAAAACCTATTAGGCATTAAAACCATTGTAGCAGAAAACCTTCCAGAGGGATCTCTTAACATATTACCAAACAAAACCCCTAATGCTATATTATCACAAACCACAAAAATCGATAATTCCAAAGACGACCTAAGACAATACCTATTGCCTGATGACAGAATAGATGGTTGGAGAAACCGTAGCTTACTAGCATTATATAACTTCGAAACCCAGCAAATACAACCCCTAACCTATGGCTACCGCACAACTTACCTAAATGATTATAACCCAAAAACCAACTCAATACTCCTATCAGTAAGCTATGACAATATAACCCAAAGACCATTTAGCCAAACCTCAATCTACGAAATGAACCTAGATAATTTCAAGGTAGACACAATAGTTAAGGGAGAAGGATTTGTTTCAAGCGGAAGTTACATTCCAAACACAGATTTGCTAGTAATAAAAGCAAGTGGAGAGGCATTTAACGGAATAGGCAATACATTAAAAAAAGGAGTTATCCCTAATGCATATCACGGAATGCTATTCCTAATGAACAAAACCACAAAAGAAGTAGAATGCATATCAAAAGACTTTGACCCTTCAATATCAAGCATCAAAGTATCGGAAAACAAAACCATATACTTCAGTGCTGAAAACAAAGACTCAGTATCATTATATGTATATAGCTTAGAAAACAAAAACATAAAACAAATAGAAACAAACCTCGATATTGTATCAGGATTCGACATCACAACCACAGGCAACCACATAACCTACTTTGGACAAAATTACAATAACTACCCAATAGCTTATCTAAAAGATACTCAAAAGACCTATAAGATCTACCAACCAAAACAAAAAGACAATCTAGCGCTAGGAGAAATGAATACTTGGGACTTCAAATTCAAAAACACAACAATCAATGGACGTTACTACCTACCTCACGATTTTGACCCACAAAAGAAATACCCAATGATAGTATATTATTATGCTGGAACAAGCCCAACCGACAGAAGCTTTGAAATGCGCTATTCTGCATACCTATACACAGCTCAAGGCTACGTAGTATATGTTTTAAACCCAAGTGGAACAATAGGCTGGGGACAAGAATTTGCATCACGTCACGTAAACGCATGGGGAGAAAGAACAGCAGACGAAATAATATATGGAGTAAAAGAATTCACAAAAGAACACTCATTCGTAGATGCAAACAAAATAGGGTGCATGGGTGCAAGTTATGGTGGATTTATGACACAACTACTTCAAACCAAAACCGATATCTTCGCCTGTGCAATATCTCACGCAGGCATATCCGACATAACATCATATTGGGGTGAAGGATACTGGGGTTACTCCTATTCATCAGGAGCAACCGCAAACTCCTACCCTTGGAACAGAAGAGATATCTATGTTGATAGGAGCCCCCTATTCAATGCACATAAGATAAATACTCCTTTACTATTACTACATGGCGATGCTGACACCAATGTTCCAATAGGAGAAAGCATACAAATGTTTAATGCCCTAAAAATACTAGGCAAAGATGTAGAATTCATCACCGTAAAAGGCGAAAATCACGGCATCGTAGACTACGAAAAAAGACTAAAATGGAATAATACCATCTACGCCTATTTCGCAAAATACCTAAAAGGACAAGATGCTTGGTTTAAAGCTATGTATCCAAACACACAACTATAAAAGTGAATAGGTAAAAGGTAATAAACAACCTTTAAACAGATATAAATCAATGTAGAGACGTTCAAAATAGGACGTCTCTATTTTTTTAAGCAATTGTTTGTAACTAAATAGTATTTTCGTGGTTTTGACTATGCGAGACCCAAAAATCTATGTTAGAAGTTATAATAATTTTATATGGCGATTAATTGAAAATACAGTAAAAAAAACTTGTCAAAATCAGGAGTAGATATTTGTAAAAAAAGGTGGGACATAAATTTAAAAAGACGGGACATAAATTTGAAAAGACGGGACATAAATTTGAAAATACAGGGTCTTTATGAAACGCCGTTTTAATTTCTTGAAACGCCGTTTAATTTTTTTAAAACGGCGTTTCAGTAAATTATTATAGCGTTTTAATTTTGCCTCTTTTTCTATCTTGTTTTCATGAATAGTATTTAGAAGATTGGAAACGAAATTTTGCGTCTTTACTCTTCCCTTTTGATTATAATAAATACTCTTTCAACTTGCCAAAGCTATTTGTATTATTGATAAGTACGTCATCATTGACTAACAAGTAATACTAAAACCACTTGAAGATGGGAGTGTTTAGGGAATATATTTGATTTTCTGCGTATATATATATGCAAAACACAGTTGAATTATGCATCTGCTAGTTTACAATAAATGTAGGAGGGAAACCTCACTATGATATTTGGGAACCTTATTTAACTGTATATTTTTTATCATTGTTGTCCGGTAAAAATCCAAAACACTAATATTAACCTTTTAACTATTTGATAATCATCAATAGGTTTTATACTTCAAAAAGTCAAGCCCCCCTTTTTTTATTTATGTTTCAAAAAGTAATAACTGGTGATTTTTCTCTCGTTTTTTGTTTTGCTCAATCCATGTCCCAATGGGGTTGTTTAATAGCTTAATAAGGTTGACATAATACATTAGTTGATTCTTTACTATTGATATCATTGTTGAAAAGGCTAATTTTGACTTTGTCAGACTTGATTTTATGAGAGTCATTAGTAAATTCGCAATTAATACTGTCCATATCTGTATCTCTATTGCATTCACATTGTCTCCGAGAAAGTACTTTAGAGGAAAATTCTGTTTTATTCGTTTAAAAAGAAGCTCTATCTGCCAACGCTTCCTGTAGATATCAATAATAGTTTCAGCACTTAACTCAAAATTGTTAGTTAAATAAACCATTACCCTGCTATTCTCATTATCCCAATAAGCTATTCTTCTTGATTTATGAGTTAATTTCTTGTTCTCTCCATAGTTTAACTGTATCACTTCATCTCTTAATATTCCGCTGTCTGCTTCATCAGGAATATCTATCTCCATCTCACTTATATACTTTGCATTGCTTTTTAGTTTAGTAATATAGTAGATAAGGTTTTGAGAGAACTTCTCATAAGCTGCATAGTCAACATAAGCCCTATCAAAGGTTAAGAACGAACCTATGGCAAGGTTTAAGTATTTTAATAGTGTATGATCATGTTTAGAGGCTGCTGTACACTTAACCAAACAAGGTACATCTTCATCTGCTCTGATTACTGTATGAACTTTTATTCCTCCCTTCTTTTTACCATGTTTGGGATTACGTCCAGCTCCCTTAAGTATTTGTTTAAAAAGACTTATTGTTGATGAATCTATGATATATAGCTTTGATAAAAACTCCCTATCAATGCAGCTGTCCGATAAACGTCTCCCATATTTGCGATATAGACTCATATAGATTGCTTCAAAGAACTCACTGCTCCTTCTTTTATTAGCGTCTGCTAATGTACTTTTGGTTACGCAGTATTTAACCCCAAAATGTTGTAACTTATGTGAATCAGATAAAAGATTGATACAGACTTCTCTTAAAGAAGTGAAGTCTTTCAAAACTGCATAAAGCATAGTTACTAAATGAGTATAGCCATCAAACTTTTTTATATACCTATCGGTATTATATTCCTTTGATATCTCGTTAATTGTCGAACGGTTAATAAACTTTAGTATTTGACCAAGTACTGGCTGTCCGATAAAATTTGTATTTTTGCCCATCTGAAAAGAGTTTTGTAGATTTATAGTTTATGGGGATAAATTGATTCTACAAAAATAGGGAGTTGTTTTTAATTAAACAACTCCCTTATTATTTTATCTTATTTTTTTACCGGACAACAATGATATTTTTATTAAAACAGCTAATAATTCTTTATTTAGTTATGCAAAGATAATCATTGTGGGGCGATAAAAAACCAAAGTCTAAATCAAAATTTCTATTTTAGAATCATTGTTGTCCGGTAAAAA
>DUQY01000317.1 GCA_012837565.1 Bacteroidales bacterium
GCGTTATGAAATAACCTTGTAAAGAAGTAAAATCCTCTAGAAGGTCAAAAAAAGGTGCATCTAGCCACTTTGGTTCCATGTTTTACCTATTCCTTTATTCAATCCAATCGCTGGAGAATGTAGATCTGGGTTCTACTGGCGTAGCAGAGAGCATGTCTTTATCATGTGTGTATTGTGCACTCATGGCATTCAATCTATTCGCTTCCATTTGTTCGCCAATAAGTATCTGCATAAGAGCAGTGAGAGATTGGAGTACGGCAAGAGAACTCTCGGATTCTTCTGCGGCACCTGTAATCGCTTCTACTTCTTCTGCTGTCTTCTGGTTATTTTCCTGAATAACGTCTCTAATAACCGCCAATTGTTTCGCCCCTTCATTAAGTCGATTCTGCCAAGTGCGTACATACATATAGTTTGCTGGATGAAGTCCGTAATGGCTCCATGCTCGAGCTTTTTCCCAATCGCTCATTTCCGCAGTCATATCATGAACTATCATATCAACCGACTCTCCTGGAAGACGATAAAACTGGCTCAAAGGAACCCTTTTACCTCCGACAGACACACTAATATTCTTAAATCTGTTTTCTGTAGTGCGAACAAAATTTATCTGTTTATCTACAAGAGAAACTGCATCAGTAAAACTACGTATGTCGTTCATATCAAGTTTTTGTATACTTTTTAATTGCGTTTGAGTTGTTATATACGCATACTCAATTTGCTTAATGGAATTTAAAACCGACTGATACAATTGGTATCCGTTCCAAACGGTCTCAAGTATATGAGGCGCATCTATTACAGCCGTAATTTGCGCAGAGATCGGAAAAAAACTGAATAAAACAAAAAAAATCAGAACTAGAAGCAATCTCTTAAAACGTTTCATTAAAACCCATCCTTTATATGTAATATGTAAAACCAGAGACTTGCACTTCTAAAAATTAAACCGTGGCAAAGGTATTCTTTAGATAGTGGGCATATGCAAAACCTTTTGCATCAAGAATATCCGCCGCATATTCGTAGGAGGGATCATCAGGATGTTCGCTCGCAAGACTATCTAGCAAATCGTGATCAGGGGTTCCTATAAACGCAAGAGTAATTTCTTCAAGATCAAGCTGAAACAGGCGACTACCAAGTGTTGAAGTATAGAGGTAATCTCGTTTCATAATTGAATGACTCAAGGCATCAATTTCCGATTCCGAAAGACCAAAGGTGGAATAGGCATTAGCCATTGCAGGTGTTTGAGCTTCAGGATCTGCAAGAAATATTTTTGTATGGCATTGTTGGATGAGCGTTGAACAAAGGGAAGAATTAACAGCGTCCGATACATCCTGTGTAGCAAAAACAACAAAAACATTTTTCTTCCTGAGAGTTTTTAGCCATTCTTCGATTTTTTCGCGGAATATCGGGTGCCTTAAAAACAGCCATGCTTCGTCTAGTACAAGAAGGGTTAGCCGTCCAGAAAACATACGTTCAATGAAATGAAAAATATAAGAAATTGCCGGAGCTACACATGCTTCACCCATTTGCATGAGATATTCCATCTCAAGGGTTAAATAGCGAGTATTCAGTTCAATAGAGGTACAATCTGCATCAAATATTGAGCCATATTTCCCACCAAGCTGATACGGCCTCAAAGTTTCTCTGAGAATCGACTGTTTGCTGTCAGGATCAAGGTAATTAACGCTTTGACAAAATGTTGTAATTGTTCGTTTTTTCTCTGGTATGTTAGACATTCGCTCGATTGCATCTGTAATTGCACTCGACATTCCAGGCGTAACCCTTCCCCCCTGTATCTCAATAAGAGATTCTATCCATTCGATTGCCCACGTTTTTTCTAATATTGTTTCAAGATTTTGTAGGGGTTGAAATGACACGCCATTTGTACCCGGTTCGTAATATCGTCCGCCAACTGCCATTGTAGGAAGACGTGCCGATCGACCTTTATCAAGTACAATTACTTGGCTTTCTGGATACTTTAAAAACTGCAACTCAAGAAGATTAAGAAGGGTTGTTTTTCCGGCTCCTGTGGGTCCTAGAATAATGGTATGCCCAACATCACGAGGGTTTAAATTAAGAAAGAAAGGAGTTCCGTCCTGTGTTGAGCAAATAACATGTGGCACGCTTACACCGGTAATTTCTCCTGCATGAGCATTTTCTATCATTCCAGACCATATTGCAGATAGGGGTACTACATGAGAGAAGTTGCTGGAAACAACCGGAAGAGCCCGAATATTGCTTGTCATATCACCAGGCATCATAGATTTCCATGCTTCAAATGCATTAAAGGTTTCTTCTTTCGCAATAAACCCGACACTCTGTATAAGTTTTTTTATCCCTTGTGCCTTTTTATGTGCTCTTTTTAAATCGGAATCCCAAACCATAATATTTGATGTATACAATCCAAGGGATACCTCATCAGTATCAAGAGCAATCTGTGCTGTTGCCGCATCTTCTTCTTTTACAATTGCTCCGCCGTTTATCTGTCTAGGGGGCTCTTTTGTTGCAGAAGATAAAAAGGACTGCATCCAACCAACCTGATTTCCTCTATGATTTTTTTGTGCCTTTTCGGCTCTTTTAATTGCCTCTTCTTTATCAAGACATATATACCTAGTACACCAA
>DUQY01000070.1 GCA_012837565.1 Bacteroidales bacterium
ATACTTTGTTTCAATTAATTATTCCTTTGTTTCATTTATGTAAAACCTTGTTTTGAAATAATTGAAACTCCTTCTGTAGCATAAAACTGATTAAGAATTGGCTACAAAAGAGGTTTTACTATCATATAATTAAATGATAGGAGAGATAGATGACGTTTTGTCATAATTGTTTCTATGGCAAACTATTTGCAATATTCTAAATTGAATAGAAGTATTGAAGATTAACAATATAAATATATAGAATATGGAAACAAATAAGAAAAACCTAAGATTTGATCAGTTGAATCGTTATGCTCGAAACTTAAATGAGGAAGCAAAACAAGGCAAGTTTGATCCTGTAATTGGTAGGGATGATGAGATTAGGAGGGTATTGCAAATTCTATCACGTAGAACAAAGAATAACCCTATGCTAATTGGTGAACCAGGTGTTGGTAAGACTGCAATTGCTGAGGGAATTGCTCAAAGAATATATCGTCAGGATGTGCCTGAAAACTTAAAAGATAAACAGATTTTCTCTTTAGATATGGGTGCATTGATTGCAGGTGCTAAGTATAAGGGGGAGTTTGAAGAACGTTTGAAGGGCGTAGTTAATGAAGTTGTTGAGTCCGAGGGGGATGTTATCTTGTTTATTGATGAGATACATACTTTGGTTGGAGCAGGAGGAGGTGAGGGAGCTATGGATGCAGCAAATATACTTAAGCCTGCACTTTCAAGAGGGGAGCTAAGGTCAATAGGTGCAACAACCCTAAATGAATACCAGAAATACTTTGAGAAAGATAAGGCACTGGCTCGTAGGTTCCAAATTGTTACAATTGATGAGCCTTCGGTTCAAGATACTATTTCAATCTTAAGAGGAATAAAAGAGAAATATGAAATTCACCATAAGGTAAGAATAAAGGATGATGCATTAATTGCAGCAGCTGAAATGTCTTCTCGTTATATTACCTCTCGTTTTCTGCCCGATAAGGCTATTGATTTAATTGATGAAGCTGCAGCTAAGCTTAGGATGGAAATTAACTCCTCTCCAGAGGAATTGGATGAGGTGGATAGGAAGTTAAGACAGTTAGAAATTGAGCGAGCAGCCATTATTAAGGAAAAGGATAAGGTTAAAGAAAAACAATTATCCATTGAAATAGATGCTCTTAAAGAAGAGATAAAGATTTTAACTAAGAAGTGGAAAGAGGAAAAACATCTTGTTGATGCTATTCAAGAGGAAGTAATGAAGATAGAACGTTACCGCAACGAGGCAGATATTGCAGAAAGAAGTGGAGATTATGGAAAGGTTGCAGAGCTTCGTTATGGAAAGATAAAGACAGCAGAAAAGGACTTAGAGGATTACCAAGCTAAATTGCAGGCTATTCAAGGAGATAAGCCTTTAATAAAAGAAGAGGTTGATCAAAATGATATTGCAGATATTGTTTCTCGTTGGACAGGAATTCCTGTTAGCAGAATGATGCAAAGTGAGAAAGAAAAGCTAATAAACTTAGAAGATGACCTAAAGAAAAGAGTAATTGGGCAAGATGAAGCTATTGAAGCTATTGCAAATGCTATAAGAAGGAGCCGCTCTGGGCTTAGTGATGAGAAACGTCCAATTGGTTCGTTTGCATTTCTTGGCTCAACAGGAGTTGGTAAGACAGAGCTTGCAAGAGCTTTGGCAGAACTCCTTTTTGATGATGAGGACTTGATGATAAGAATTGATATGAGTGAGTATCAAGAAAGGCATTCAATATCTCGTTTGGTTGGAGCGCCTCCGGGCTATGTGGGGTATGAGGAAAGCGGACAGCTAACCGAGGCGGTTAGGATGAAACCTTATTCAATAGTTCTTTTGGATGAGATAGAGAAAGCACATCCAGATGTCTTCAATATCCTTCTTCAGGTTTTGGAAGATGGTCGTTTGACCGATAATAAGGGAAGGGTAGTTGATTTTAAGAATACAATAATCATTATGACCTCTAATCTTGGTTCAGAACTCCTACAAGATGCAATTGAAACCAGCAAAGAGAACTTTGAAAAACAGTGGGAGAAAGGAAAGAAAGAAGTTTTTGAACTATTAAAGAAAACAATACGCCCAGAGTTTTTAAATAGAATTGATGAGATAATTATATTTAAACCTCTAAGAATTGAAGATGTGCGAGAAATAGTAGTATTGCAATTAAATAGATTAATGATTCAATTGAAAGAAAAGCATATTGATATTTCCTTTACTCCAAAGTCCATCGATTATTTGACAGATAAGGGCTTCGATCCGCTCTTAGGAGCAAGGCCAGTTAAGAGAGCAATCCAAAAACTAATCATTAATTCTCTTTCAATGGAATTAATTAAAGGGATAATCTCAATTGATTCTACGATAGAGGTAGATGAAAAAGGAGGAGAGTTAGTTTTTAGAAGAGCCTAACTGAATAATTTCAACTAAGCTTAAAAGCCATAACTTATAAACTAAGATATGGCTTTTTTTTATTTTTATTCTTCTATAGGCGATAAAATATGTATTTTTGTAGATTAATTTATTATTGATATGGAAAGTATAAAGAAGATATATAGGATTGGTAACGGACCTTCGAGTTCGCATACTATGGGACCTAAGAAAGCTGCCAGAAATTTTTTATGGGAAACAGCCAATGCTAAGCGATATACTGTAACCCTCTATGGTTCTTTGGCGGCAACTGGTAGGGGTCACTTAACCGATATTGCTATCTTGGATGTTTTGGGAGAGGAGAGAACTGAAATTATATGGAAGCCAGAGATTGTTCTAGATTTCCATACTAATGGGTTGAAGTTTGAGGCCTTCGACCAAGAGGGTAAGCTAATAAAAGATTATATTACCTACAGTGTTGGAGGAGGACAACTGGCTGATGAAAACACTGATACATCCGAAACACATATCTATCAGCATAAGAAGATAACCGAGATCTTAGAGTATATTGGGAAGAGGGGCATGACCTTTTGGGAGTTTGTAAAGAAATACGAAGATGATGATATATGGGAGTATTTGGCTGAGGTTTGGGATGTAATGAAAAAATCAGTGGAAGATGGACTTAATGAAGAAGGAGTTTTGCCAGGTGGTTTATTCCTAAGGCGTAAGTCAATGTTATACCATACAAGAGCAAAGAGTTTTAAACCTTCCCTACAAGGTAGATGCGCTGTTAAAGCTTATGCACTTGCTGTTTCGGAACATAATGCATCAGGAGGGAAGATAGTTACTGCTCCTACATGTGGTTCTGCAGGAGTATTGCCCGCAGTCCTCTACCATTTGAATAAGGAACATGGTTTTAATGACAAGCAAATCATTTGGGCATTAGCAACTGCTGGTCTTTTTGGCAATATAATTAAAGAAAATGCATCAATTTCAGGAGCAGAGGTAGGTTGTCAGGGAGAGATTGGTTCGGCTTGCTCAATGGCTGCTGCTGCTGCTAACCAATTATTCGGAGGATTCCCACAGCAAATTGAATATGCTGCAGAAATAGGGCTAGAACACCATTTGGGTTTGACTTGCGACCCAATACGAGGACTGGTTCAGGTACCTTGTATTGAGAGAAATGTCTTTGCTGCACTTAGGGCATTGGATGCAAGTCTTTATTCTCTTATGTCTGATGGTC
>DUQY01000071.1 GCA_012837565.1 Bacteroidales bacterium
CACCAAAAGTTCTTATTATTCCTTAAACCTTAGGGGCGATTACTTCAAACCCTTCTCCTCGAGTTTAAGCTTAGAAGGAGGTTTTAAATTTGCCTATACAAAAGTTGATAATGACTTTCTCTCTCTTAAAAACACCATAAATAACCCAGCAAGATCTAATAACTTTATTTTTGATGAGAATATTAACGCTTTATATGCATCACTCAAGAAATCATTTACTGAGAAAACATCCTTACGATTAGGCATTAGAGCAGAAAACACCAACCTCAAAGGACACCAAGTTAAGGACGATACAACATTTACCAAAACCTATAACTCATTCTTCCCTAACCTCAGCATATCACATACATTTTCGGATATAAACACCCTGAACTTTGCATATAATATGAGGATATCACGACCAAGTTATAGCAACCTTAATCCCTTTAACTCATGGGCAAATGAATATACCTATACCAAAGGAAACCCAGACCTAAAACCTCAATACACACATAATTTCTCCCTACAACATTCCTTTATGTACGTCTTATTTACCAACCTAACCTATAGCTATACCAAGGACGTAGTATCTGAAATCCCATTCACCGAAACAAACGGAATAACATCCTATACCATGCCCACTAATATAGAGAACTCACACAACGTTAACCTAAGCATCAGCACATCCATACCAATAAAACCATGGCTAACCATAGTTGCGTACTTAAGTGAAAACTACTCAAACAATAACACAAAGAACCAGGAAATAGACTTTAAAAACCAAGCATTCTCCTTTATGGGCTACGCCTAAATCAGCTTCACCCTGCCAAAGAAATACCGCTTAGACCTTTCAGGCTACTATACCTCAGGAGGAACATGGGGAATATATCAGTACGAAAGCTTCCGTGGAGTAAATATCAATGCTAACAAATCATTCTTTAACGATAAACTAACCCTTAGTGTTGGCGTAAATAACCTACTTGCCAAAGACTCTTATTCAACAACCTACAAATACCAAAACACAGAATGGAATCAAACAAGCACAATGAATTTCAGGATGTACACCGTAGGCATTAAGTTCAATTTTGGACAAAAACTCAACGCCAAACTAAACAAAAAAGACGACAAGTTCGACGAAAGAACAACAGGAAAGAAATCCAACACTAATATGCAGGGTGGAATTGGGATGTAGATAATACAACAATCCTTTTAACACCTAAAACAAAAAAGCACCTCAAATATTAGAATTTGAGGTGCTTTTGTTCATCTATTAAATTAGATAGGCTAAAAGTTTATTTAGCTTTTTCTAATTTAACTGTGAAGTGACGCATAAGTGGTGCTTCCCAAGCAATTTATCTTTTAATCTTGAGTTTATTTTTTGAATAGTCAATATACAAATAATCTTTTTCGTTTGTGATAACAACCTCTTCTTTTTCCTTTGTTGTTATAAAGTATTGATTATTTAATATCCTTACATCTTTATCATTAAACTCTAATAGCTTTTTTACTCCTCCAATTTTATCAAATACAATCAAATTATCAGTAATGGTAATCTTTATTTCAGGGTTACCTTCATTATCTTTAGGTACAAGGAACTTTTGGACTTCAGCAAAGGAAAACGTATCTGTAATTTGAATTTGGGGACTAGCATTATTTATGTTAAAGCTTTCAGGGTTAAAACCTGTCATCATAGCAACCAAATCTACTTCAGCTAAGTAATTTCCTTTAATATCATTTATACTTTGAGCATTTACTGTAAAAGTAGTACAAAGAGTCATGATTAATATAAATATTTTTGTTCTCATTTTATTCTAATTCTATTTTCAAAGATTCTAATAAATCCACGAAGATTGTACTTGGATCCTTTTCAAAGCTACTATAATTGGGATCTCCATTTATATAAAATATTATCCCTACACCATCATAATAATTACCATCATAGTATCCTTTAAACGTAGCAGTAACAGGCTTGCCATCGTTATAATTTATAGTAATCTCTCCATCGAAAAGGTGGGATTTTCCATTCTTGTCTTTGACCCAAGCATTAAGTCTATAAGTCACCGACAGATAATCTTTTTTAATAATAGAATTGTCTTTTAGATTTTCAGAACGAGATTCCTCATTGAATCTATCAGTACAAGATGAGACAACTATTATCAATAACGTAACAAA
>DUQY01000072.1 GCA_012837565.1 Bacteroidales bacterium
ACGCACCAAGTTATTTATTTTCAGTTTAACCTCTGTTATATCCGAATTATTTTTTATTGCTTCTCCTAATTTTAATGTTTTAATTTGTTCTTTTAAACTATTTATTAATTCTGATTGTTCCAATACAATCTTATCTAGTGTTTGGTTTTCTGCTTGTAAACCTCTAAGTGTTTGTTCCAATTTCTGCTTGTCTTCCAACATCTTTCTGACTTTGTAGTCTATGCCTGAAATAAGTCTGTGTAAATCTTCCACTGCAATCCTTTTAGTTTACTTACACTGCAAATATAATACAATTTTCGAATAATTGTATATTATTTACTTTTTATTTTGGAGAAAAACTTAGAAAATACTATTAATCAACCTTTAAGGTATGACCCATTCTTTTTGCTTTGGTCTTCAAGTATTTTTCGTTGTGCTTGTTGTGGCCTACATCCAAAGGAAGTGTTTCAAGTATTTCAATGCCAAAAGCTTCAAGTCCTGTTCTCTTAA
Source organism: Bacteroidales bacterium (assembly GCA_012837565.1). Classification (GTDB taxonomy): domain Bacteria; phylum Bacteroidota; class Bacteroidia; order Bacteroidales; family P3; genus UBA10566. Next base: position 490 of record DUQY01000072.1, read on the forward strand.
CTGGGTTATTGGTTAGTAGACGGATTTTGGTTGCTTGTTGGTCTCTTATGATTTGAGCTCCTATGCCGTAGTTTCTTTCGTCTGCTTGAAATCCTAGTGCTATGTTTGCATCAACGGTGTCCATGCCTTGTTCTTGAAGGTGGTATGCCTTGATTTTATTAACTAGTCCTATTCCTCTACCCTCTTGGCTCATATAAATCACCATGCCTTTGCCTATTTCATCAATCATTTTCATTGACTGGTGTAGTTGGTCGCCACAATCACATCTGCATGATCCGAATATATCTCCTGTCATACATGATGAATGCACTCTAACAACTATTGGCTCGTCCTTTTCCCATGTGCCTTTCTTTAGAACCATATGGGTTGCTTGGTTGTTGAGTTGGGTGTATGCAATTAGTTTGAAATCGCCCCATGCTGTTGGCATATTAACCTGTTGTTCTCTTCTAATAAGAGTTTCATGGTTTATTCTATATGCTATAAGGTCTTTGATGGAGATTATCTTTATACCATATTTCTTAGACATTTGCATTAGTTGTGGCAAACGTGCCATGGTTCCATCCTCGTTAAGTATTTCTACTAAAACAGCAACTGGCTCTAGTCCTGCCAAACGTGCTAGGTCAACGCAAGCCTCAGTGTGTCCAGCTCTTTGAAGAACTCCTGACGACTTTGCTCTTAGGGGAAAAATATGCCCTGGACGTCCTAGTTCTTCTGGTCTTGTGTTTTTGTCTGCAAGAGCTTTAATTGTTTTAGCTCTATCACTTGTTGAAATTCCAGTTGTGCAACCGTCGCCAATCTTATCAACCGATACAGTGAAAGGTGTTTCATGTGAAGATGTATTTTCAGAAACCATCATATCAAGATTTAACTGATTACATCTTTCCTCTGTGAGGGGTGCACACATTAATCCTCTACCATGAGTTATCATGAAATTAACTATATCTGGAGTTATTTTTTCCGCAGGAAAGATAAAATCACCTTCATTCTCGCGATCCTCGTCATCAACGCATATCAGCAATTTACCTTGTTTGAAGTCTTCAATTGCTTCCTCTATATTATTCAATTTAGTATCCATTTTTAAAATATTTTAGACCGCAAAGATACAATAATTCGTCCTAGTTTTGCTTATTATTAGTGATATTTATGTAAATTTGCATTTCAAACATGAAACCAATATAAATAATATGATTTATTTTCAAACAATAACACAGGGAATCTTATTCGGACTTACCCTCGCTCTTATGGCTGGCCCTGCGTTCTTCTCTCTGCTTCAGACAAGCATTAGCGAAGGCTTTAAGAAAGGATCTCATCTTGCTATTGGAATATCTATTTCTGATATATGTATGGCATTTATTGCTTGGTATGGCTTGTCTTCAATTTTCGAATCCTCTCAAGCACAAAAAGCATTGGCTGTCTCAGGTGGTTTCTTCCTTCTAATATTTGGAATTTATACCGCAATGAAACGTCATGCTACAATAATTGATCCAAAAAATCTACAACTTAAAACCAAGTTTCAGTTCAAATCGATTGCAAAAGGATTTGTTTTCAACATTGCCAACCCAAGCATTTGGATATTTTGGTTAATTCCTGTTGGGGTTGCAAGTAGTTATCCAAAGGCTAACCTTCAAATAATATTTCTGCTTTCAATTCTTATAACAGTTTTCTGCATGGATTTATTGAAGTGTGCAATAGCAAATGAACTCAAACGTTTTATGACCGATAGAGTAATTACATATATTAATAGGGTTGTTGGGGGCGTTCTAATAGTGTTTGGGATATATCTTATCCTAACTCTATTTATAGATATGACAAGCTTTATGCCTCAAATGTCTCATAAAAACAATTAATACAATTAGAAAAATACATATTATGAAACAAATAAAGAAAAAAGTCTGGGTCTTACTAATTACTATAATAGCTTTTTCGGGACTATCTCTTCTAAGCTCGTCTTGTGCTTCTTCAAGTGGTAGTAATTTTTACGGAGAACCTGTTGGTATTTCTCCTTACAAAAAGAAGAAATCGAATGTTATAAGAAGTAATTATAAGGTTAGGGATGCTCGTACAAAACCTGACAAGAAAAAAAGACGGTAGTTATTAATTAGACCTTATGATTTCTGCAATAATCTTCAAAGAAATCACAACCAAACTCATAGCCTATATCAAATAACTCGTGAGCTTTATCGAAGTCGGTTATGGTGTAGTTTTCAAGGTTGGGAGCTATTATATA
>DUQY01000073.1 GCA_012837565.1 Bacteroidales bacterium
ATCTAATTGATGAGAAGCTTGGGTCATTATAAAGTTGCCAAGTATATCTTGCAAGACCTGGATTTGCATCTGATGGCGTATAGTCTACTTGGTAGTCTAACCATCCATTATGTTCCATAACATCTTGCATTACTCCACCTATTTCCATTCTTGTTAATGCATATGTATTTCTCTTAAGTGTATTAAAAGTTCCTACATAACCATATTTGAATAAGTCATCTCCATGATTCTTGCTTTGAGTTTCACTAAATGATCTCTCATAAGCACCATTCATATTAAAGATTATATTCTTGATTTTAGAAGTTTCAGATGTTGATGAGAATTTTTGGGTGAAGTCTGCCATAATTTGGAAGCTATTACCTTTAGATTCTGAGTTATTAGCATTGTTAAGCAACATTGAACCATAAGCAGCATCTCTTCCCATTCTATTTACATATTCTCCATTAATTTGAAGAATGCTATTATCACTAAAACGAATATCTAGACCTCCCTCTAAATAAACAGAGTTACTCCACATATTAGGTTTTCTTCCCACTTGTTCAAAATCATCTAATCTTAAGAAAGAAGCAGTATTGTATACAGCTCCTGTTGATGGATCAAATGTTAAAGGGTTTGCATCAAGAAAATTTTGTTTATTCTCTTTTAGCATATAATAATAGTTGTCTTTAGGTCTACTATTTCCATCTTGGCTATATCCATTAGATCCAGATAAACGGAATCCAATAATACTTTTTTCTATTCCATCTGATGTTTTCTTCTTATACATAGGTCCAGACAAATAGAATTCAACTCTGTGATATCCTCTTGTATCTAAAGGTTCTGAGGTTTGGTATCTAAGCATCCCAGTAAACTTGTTTTCTGGTGGCCTTAGTGTAATGTTTGTTGTTCCTCCGATAGATTCTCCATAACGAGCAGGAGTACCTCCAAGAATAACTTGAATCTCAGCAATTGCAGCTTTTGGAAGATTTACGCTTCCTTTTTTTGCAACACCATTAACATAGGTTACCATTCCTGACTCTCCACGAGCAGTTCCGGCACCTCCATCAACGTCAGAAATACCACCCACTGTTGCAATAATTGCATCAACAGTGTTTGCAGCCATCTTGTCGATATCTTCATTGGTGATACGTTTTCCTGACTCCGCAGTTCCTGACTCAAGAAGAGGAACGACATAGCCTGTAATAACGACTTCATCAATTGCTGTAGAAGAAGGCTCTAAGGCAACACTTCCCCCTGGTGAATAACCTGTCGCTGTCACACGAACACCTGTTTTCATTGCTTTTTTGTATCCTACAAAGGTTGCAACGACATCATAACTACCGGCATTCAAAGGTTTAATTTGGTAGTTACCATCCAAATCTGTTTGAGCGCCTCCTTTTTGTTGACCTCCTTGTTCAACAATAACATTTACGAACGGCATCGGTTCGCCTGTTTTAGAATCGGTAATTGTACCCGTCAAAGTTCCTTGTGAGTACAAAATTAAACTGGTTGTTAAAAACAAACCTAGAGTAAAGAATAATTTTCTCAACATATTTCTTTTTTTATATTATTTATGTAAAGAATGAAATTTCATATCTATATACTTTTATCAATGAAAGGATTATTTAATATTGTAGAGTAAATAACGGCCTTTCTTAAATCAAATTCATCTTCTTCCTTTATTTCGAAACTATTTTGCTTATCTTCTATTATTTTATTCTTAATAATTGGTGCCGATTTACCTCTCTGTTTAACCGGCTCGATATCTTTTTCAAGTATATTTTGATCTTCTACATCAGTGTAAAACTCGCCGAATATCTCTTCAAATATACTTTTCTTCTTCTTTTCATCCAATATCGGTTGTGTAGAATCTGTTATTTGCTTACCCAAAAAAGAAAATAATCTTTTGGATATCAACGCAAACACCATAATTCCTATTAACACATATATACTCATATTCCTATATATTTAAGCCACAAATTTAGCTAAAAAACCGATATAACCAAAATTAAAACACTAAATACCTATTATTAAGATTTATTTTGTTTTTATTTTTAAAGCATTTTTGTTGTTTTGCTTTTTTATTAACAAATAAGTAATTGGATTTGATATGAACAGCGTGGTGAAAACTCCAGATGTTGTTCCTATCATTAATGCAAATGCAAATCCTCTTAAAACATCACCTCCAAAAATTATTATAATTAATAGAGATAAGAATACCGTACCTATAGTGTTAACTGTTCTACTTAATGTTTGATTTAATGAAAGGTTCATAATTTCTCCAAATTCACGATTTGGGTATAGTTTTACATTTTCACGTATTCTATCAAAAATAACAACAGTATCGTTAATTGAGAACCCAATAACCGTTAGCACAGCTGCAACAAAGTTCATATCGACATCCATACTAAAGTTAAGTAATCCTCCAAGAACAGAGAACATTCCAATAGTAAACAATGCATCAAATGTAAGTGCTGCAATTGCTCCAAGACTATATTGCCATTTAGAGAATCTTATTGCAATGTAGATAAACATTGCTATCAGTGAGAATATAATCGCAATTATTGCTGAAGTTTTGGTATCATCTGCAATTGTTGGTCCAACAACTTCAGAACTAATTATACCAAGAGGAGATTTTAGAGTTGATTGGTATTGTTCAATACTTATATTTTTATCTGCATAAAACTCTTTAGTACCGTTAAATAATTTTCCTATAACTTCTTTCTTAACATCTTCATTATCTTCCTTAACTTTATAGTCTGTTGTAATTTTCACTTGATAGTTTGGTCCGAAAGTTTTCACCTCAGGAGAAGATCCAAATTCCTTTTCGAGAGAAGTTCTAATCTCGTTAACATTAACATCTTGGTCAAATCTAACTACATAAGTTCTTCCTCCTGTAAAGTCAATTCCATAATCTAATCCTTTAACTGCTATGAAACCAACTAAGATTACAGCTATAGCTGCGAAAATAATTAATTGCTTCTTTGCAGATTCAATAAATTTATATTTTGGATCTACTAAGAAATTAGCCATTAGTTTATTTGAAAATGTAAGTTTG
>DUQY01000330.1 GCA_012837565.1 Bacteroidales bacterium
AAATCAGCGACAAATATCGCGCCGCGCTACACTTTCGACACTTTCTCGACACCTAGCACCCTGAAAAACAAAAACCCTTGAAAATCACTAGGATAATCAAGGGTTTAGGTGTTTCTTTTTGGTGGGCCGGGGTAATCTGAACAGGTCTTGTATCTATTTGATTTATAAGCAATTAAGCCGGTTCAAGTTAACCTTGGAATACTTTTTGGTGTCCTAAATAGAAAATTCCGTTTTTAATAAAAAATAGTCTATAAAAACAATCGCTTACAGATTTAAATTATCTCAGTTTTATACACAGTGTCTCTACCGGCATAGTGCGTTTACCAAGAATATCTAGGCCAGAACTCCTGCTGCTGTACTAACGACTATCCTCGTCTTGAGCCCGGTTCGTAGCAACCCATAAATAGCAATATTAATTCCCTCGTTAATTTCAAGCGCAACAGCAAGACTATAGATGTCTGTTCTGGCCAAGCAAAAGTAGACACATTGTTTTGGCAATTTTCATACCCTGTTGGACTCGTGTCGCCATTCGCCGCATGAAGCTTTTCTAAAGTTAGTGCGCGATGCTGCCGAATTAATCGGTAAACTGGATATAAAAAAAATCACAAATATTCTTTATAAACTGCCTGATTAAATATCAGCTAAACCATCCGAAATTGAACCCTACGATAGCCCAGAAGCAAAAAAACATTGCTATATAGAGTAATGCTCTTAAAAAAGGGTGACTAGCTCTCTCTTCTAACCAACCAAACCCCCAGATTAGTGGCAGTATTAAAGCTAAAGAAAGCCAAGATAATGTTGAAGATGGGTCGTATCTCATAGAACGGTCCTAACTCAAAAAGGTTTTGTTGAGAATATTCTGCCCATAAAAAAAGCCACATACACAGTTAAAGTAAAAATTATAACTGGTCTAGTCTTATCTATTTTAAACCTATTAAAGGCTAAACCTATAAAAAAAACTGGCGACACCATAAGCATGAAAACCAAAGGTATTATCGAAGTAAGAAAAATCTGCCCGTAATGTGTAAAAATGAATCTACCTCCTTCTTGAAGATAAATTTTAACAAACACGCATGCTGAAGAAATCAAGTATAATACAAAACTCCATTTTAAGAATACAGACCACGTCAGCTGTTTTTCATTTAAGGTTTCTCTGCTGCTATTCATAAACACATCTCACTGTTATTTTTTCTGGATTTCAAGGCTAATATAGACTGCTTTTAGGGTTTAAAAAGGCCTTGTTTTGCAGGTAACAGTCTTTAGCATTGAGCCGCACCATGTGATTGAGAAAAAAGTAGTCAGCGGTAGCACTAGTGCAAGCAACGCAAGGGGGGTTCTTACCGCTTGCTCAGTACAGAACGAACTCTGTGTTAGGCTATCGCCAAATTGAACGATTTATTTAATGAAATAAATGCGGTAAAAAATATATCATACTGACAAGCAGTGTTCATTGTGTAGACTTACTTTGATAAATCAATTAAAAAGTAATCAGATTTCGGTTTTGCCAGCCAGTTGTAACTAGTTGAAAAATGTGCGGGCACTGAAGAAGCAGTGTTTAAGTCAAAGTAAAACAGCAGAAAAACCAGAAGTAAGCATTGGTAAAGTTAAAAGACTACAGAATGCAAGCCAACG
>DUQY01000074.1 GCA_012837565.1 Bacteroidales bacterium
CTGGATAATGCTTTTGACCAATCACATAACAAAGAACGGCTATTGTGAAATAACAAATAAAGGTTGCCCATGCTGCTCCCATATATCCCATAATTGGAACTAAGATATAGTTAAGAATTAATGTAATTACAGCACCAATTATTGCAATATAGGCTCCGTAAATTGTTTTGTCTGTAACCTTGTACCAAATGCTAAGATTATAATAAATGCCAAGAAACAGGTTCGCTCCCAGAAGAATTGGCACAACTCCAAGTCCAACTCTATAATCACTTCCAACAAAGTATTTGAATATATCTATATATCCCATAACTCCAAGAAAGATTACGCAAAGGAAGATAACAAAGATTGTCATTATGCTTGAATAGGAATCTTTTGCGTCTTTCTGTTGCATTTTGGAAAAGAAGAAAGGTTCAGCAGCAAACTTAAAGGCTTGAATAAAAAGACTTATAACTATTGAAAGTTTATAGCAAGCTCCATAAATCCCTATCTGACTCATCTTATATTCGCTAATTGCCTTTGAGCCGGTAATATCTTCAGGAATACTAACAAGATGTTTTAATGCAATCCTATCAAAGGTTTCATTTACCATTCCTGCCAAACCTCCAATCATAACTGGTAGGGCATATACAAGCATTTTCCTTAGCAAAGGAAAGTTGAATGAAAACCTAAACTTCATATACTCGGGCAAGAGTAATAGGGTGGCAATACTAGAGGCTAGGAAATTGGATATAAATATATAGAGAACTAAGTCGTCGGGCTTGAACCAAGGAGTAATTAATGGATTATTATTATTAAATAGTATGGGACAGACCAAGATAAAGAAGAGATTGAAAATTATATTTGAGAATATATCCATCGTTTTAATAAAGGCAAACCTGGCTGCTTTCTGCTCTGAGCGTAGTAGTGCATAAGGAATAGCCCTAATTGCATCAAGTCCGAGAATTAGAAGGAAGAGAGCTATATAGTTCTTATTATCTTGATACTCTAGGACAGAGGAAATTGGGTTGATAAAGACGAAGGATATTATTAGAAAGGCAGAGGTAGTAATTGTCAAGGAAAGCAAGGAAGTATTATAGACTATATCTTTCTTTTCTTCAGTCTGAGAGAAGCGGAAAAAGGCTGTTTCCATTCCATAAGTCAAGATAATCATCAGAAAAGCAATGTATGCATAAAGCTCAGAAACCACTCCGTAGTTCTGAGTTGCAATATTATAAGTATAAAGAGGTACAAGAAAATAATTTAGAAAGCGTCCAATTATGGTTGGCACCCCATAAATTGCTGTCTGTCCTGCAAGTTTTTTTATATCGCTCATTCTCCTAATTTCTTTTACATATTCCATTGCAAAGATATAGTTTTTTCTGTGAGGGGATAGTAAAAAAATAATATCTTTGCAGGATGAAAATTGTTTTAGGCTTTGGTAGTAATTTGGGTGATAGAGAGCAGTATATTAATTCTGCCTATAAATTATTGGAAGAAAGATTAGGTCTTATGCTAAATAAGTCTTCATTTATCGAAACTCCAGCCTGGGGATTTGAAAGCAAAGAGATATTCCTAAATTCCGCAGCCGTATTTCAAACAAATAAAACCCCTATCGAATCGCTTAGAATTTGCAATGAAATAGAAAGAGAATTGGGAAGAAAGAGAGAAGGAAACACTTATCAAAATCGTACCATAGATATAGATATTCTTTTTTACGAGGATATAATACTAAACACCCCCAAGCTAATAATACCTCATCCCTTAATCCAAGAAAGGGATTTTGTACTAACACCCCTAAAAGAAATAATCCCAGAGTTTATTCATCCGCTTATTCAAAAGAAGATAAAGGGAATATGAGATTATGGTTTAATAGATTGAGATTTTGATTAAAACTACACATACAACTTCTGCGTTTTATGTAAAAGAAGCTCTAATCTAAAATCGATTCAATGTATGTTGTTGCATTTTCTTTTTGGAAGAAAACGTTTTGATCGTTGAAATCCTTTATTTCAAACTTATTCTTCCA